>NZ_JBDKXK010000140.1:0-974 GCF_039710735.1 Cupriavidus sp. DL-D2
CCGAGCGCAAAGAAGTTGTCGTGCCGGCCCACGGCAGGCAGGCCCAGCACCTCGGCCCAGATCGCGGCCAGCGCCTGCTCGGTCTCGCCCTGCGGCGGTTCGGTCGGCTGCGTGCTATCGCCAATGACCGCTTCCGGCGCCGGCAGCGCATGCCGGTCCACCTTGCCGTTCGGGTTCAGCGGCAGGCGTGCGAGCACCACCAGCGGAGCCGGCACCATGTAGTCCGGCAGCTCGGCGGCCAGCGCCTGACGCAGGATGTCGCCATCGAGTTCGTAACCCGGTTGCGGCGAGACATAGGCCACCAGTCGCGTGCCCCCGCCCGGTGCCCCTTGCGCCAGCGCCACCGCCTCGCGCACGCCCGGCTGCGCAAGCAGGCTGGCTTCCACTTCGCCCAATTCCACACGGAAGCCCCGAATCTTGACCTGGTGGTCGATCCGGCCGAGGTACTCCAGTTCGCCTTGCGCCGTCCAGCGCACCAGGTCGCCCGTGCGATACAGCCGCGCGCCCGCTTCGCCGTAAGGATCGGCCACAAAGCGCTCGGCGCTCAGGCTGGCCCGGCCCAGATAGCCGCGCGCCAGCAGATCGCCGCCGATGCACAACTCACCCGGCACGCCAGCCGGTGTGGCCTGCATCTGGCCGTCGAGCACATAGACCCGGCGACCCGCCAGCGGCGTGCCAATCGGCATCTGCACCGGCAAGGGCCTGCCTTCGACGTACGGCGCGCAGTCCAGCACGGTAGCCGTGACCGTGGCTTCGGTCGGGCCGTACGTGTTCAGCAGCGTCACGTGCGACAGCCCCGCTTCGCGCCAGGCCTTGAGCCCTTCTGGCGGCATCGCTTCGCCGCCTGCGTGGACCTGGCGCAGCACGCCGTAGTCACGCGGACCCTGGCGCGCAAAGTCCTGCACCAGCAGGAACCAGTAGGCCGTGGTCAGATCGACCACGCTGATGCGCTGCGCGATCAGGCGTTGATGGAA
>NZ_JBDKXK010000141.1:0-677 GCF_039710735.1 Cupriavidus sp. DL-D2
GCGCGACACCGTGGCGGTGGGCTCGGTGATATCGGGCGATACCGTCTTGGGCAGCGCCGGACGAGATCTGGCGATCAGCGGATCGACGGTGGCGGGCACTCAGGATGTGGGACTCGAAGCTGGCCGCAACCTGACGATTGGCGCGGCGGAGAGCAGCAGCGAGAGCCACAGCTATTCACGCACCAAGGCAACGGGCTTCGGCGCCACGGGTGGCGGCCTCTCCTACGGCTCGCGTGACCAGAAGGACACGATCAACGACAACGCCGTCACGCAGACCGGCAGCCTCGTCGGCAGTACCGACGGCAATGTCAGCCTGAAGGCCGGCAGCACGTTGCGCGTAACCGGCAGCCAGTTGATCGCCGCAAAGGATCTGACAGGCACGGGTGCCGATGTCGCCATCGAGGCCGCCAAGGGTCGCGAGCATCATGACGAAACCCACGAGATCAAGCAAACCGGCCTGACGCTGGGCGTGAGCGGCGGCGCGCTCGGCTCGGCAATCAATGCGGGCCAGAAAGTCAGCTCGGCGACCAAGAGCCAGGATGGCCGGGCGTCGGCGCTGTGGGGTATCGCAGCAGGTCGCGACGCCTATGACGCGGCCAAGGGTGCGGGCGATGCCATGAAGAGCCTTGCCGGTGGCTCAGGACCGCTCGGCGCCGCCGTGACGCTGTCGCTGGGTA
>NZ_JBDKXK010000142.1:0-278 GCF_039710735.1 Cupriavidus sp. DL-D2
GTCGGCGCTGTGGGGTATCGCAGCAGGTCGCGACGCCTATGACGCGGCCAAGGGTGCGGGCGATGCCATGAAGAGCCTTGCCGGTGGCTCAGGACCGCTCGGCGCCGCCGTGACGCTGTCGCTGGGTACCAGCAAGAGCAAGAACACGCTCACGCAGGACAGCACCTCGCACACGGGATCGAAGGTGCAGGCAGGCGGCAAGGCGGTCTTCATCGCCACGGGTCAGGATGCCAATGGCAACAAGACAGCCGGGAACTTGGACATCGTCGGCTCCAGTA
>NZ_JBDKXK010000143.1:0-653 GCF_039710735.1 Cupriavidus sp. DL-D2
GCGCGACACCGTGGCGGTGGGCTCGGTGATATCGGGCGATACCGTATTGGGCAGCGCCGGACGCGATCTGGCGGTCAGCGGATCGACGGTGGCCGGCACTCAGGACGTGGGTCTGGAAGCTGGCCGCAACCTGACAATTGGCGCGGCGGAGAGCAGCAGCGAGAGCCACAGCTATTCACGCACCAAGGCAACGGGCTTCGGCGCCACGGGTGGCGGCCTCTCCTACGGCTCGCGTGACCAGAAGGACACGATCAACGACAACGCCGTCACGCAGACCGGCAGCCTCGTCGGCAGTACCGATGGCAATGTCAGCCTGAAGGCCGGCAGTACGCTACGCGTGACAGGCAGCCAGTTGATCGCCGCGAAGGATCTGACAGGCGTGGGCGCCGATGTGGCGATCGAAGCCGCCAAGGGCCGCGCGCATCACGACGAAACCCACGAGATCAAGCAGACCGGCCTGACGCTGGGGGTTAGCGGCGGCGCGCTCGGCTCGGCAATCAATGCGGGCCAGAAAGTCAGCTCGGCGACCAAGAGCCAGGATGGCCGGGCATCCGCATTGTGGGGCATCGCGGCAGGTCGCGACGCCTATGACGCGGCCAAGGGCGCTGGCGATGCCGTGAAGAGCCTGGCCGGTGGTTCAGGACCGCTCGGCA
>NZ_JBDKXK010000144.1:0-278 GCF_039710735.1 Cupriavidus sp. DL-D2
ATCCGCATTGTGGGGCATCGCGGCAGGTCGCGACGCCTATGACGCGGCCAAGGGCGCTGGCGATGCCGTGAAGAGCCTGGCCGGTGGTTCAGGACCGCTCGGCACCGCCGTGACGCTGTCGCTGGGTACCAGCAAGAACAAGAGCACGCTCACGCAGGACAACACCTCGCACGCCGGATCGAAGGTGCAGGCTGGCGGCAAGGCGGTCTTCATCGCCACGGGTCAGGATGCCGATGGCAACAAGACAGCCGGGAACTTGGACATCGTCGGCTCCAGTA
>NZ_JBDKXK010000145.1:0-913 GCF_039710735.1 Cupriavidus sp. DL-D2
TGCAACGATGATTTGCGATCGATTCTATTTCGAAATGATGCGCGCGTCGATATTCTTCTCCCATCGCATCACCCTTTCAGAAACTTCCGAAACCAAACAAGGAGAAACATCATGACCGGCAAGCTCGCAAACAAGATTGCACTCGTCACCGGCGGCACGAGCGGTATCGGCCTGGCCACGGCCAAGCGCTTTGCTGCCGAGGGGGCTTACGTCTATGTCACGGGCCGCCGCCAGGCGGAACTCGATGCTGCCGTTGCCGCGATCGGCAACGCCACCGGTGTCCGCGTGGATTCGTCGAAGCCTGAGGAACTGGATGCGCTGTACAAGCAAATCCGCGCAGAGAAGGGACGCCTCGACGTACTGTTCGCCAACGCCGGCGGCGGCACGATGGTGCCGCTGGGCGATATCACCGAAGCGCACTACCACGACACCTTCGACCGCAACGTCAAGGGCACGCTGTTCACCGTGCAGAAGGCGCTGCCGCTGCTGTCCAAAGGCGCATCGGTGATTCTGGCGGGATCAACCGCGACCATTGAGGGCACGGCCGCGTTCAGCGTCTATTCCGCATCGAAGGCGGCCATCCGGGCCTTCGCGCGTAGCTGGATTCTGGACCTGAAGGATCGCGGCATTCGCGTCAACACGATCAGCCCGGGGGCGACGCGCACGCCTGGCCTCGTGGAGCTGGCCGGCCCGGATGCCGCGCAACAGCAGGGTCTGCTGGACTACCTCGCATCGCGCATCCCGATGGGCCGCGTGGGAGAACCCTCGGAAATCGCCGGAGCCGCCCTCTTCCTGGCTTCGGACGATGCAAGCTTTGTGAACGGCGCCGAACTGTTCGTGGACGGCGGCCAGGCCCAAGTCTGAAGCCAGCCGGCAAGCGACCGAGGCAACTGCCGATGGTCGCTTGCCTTCC
>NZ_JBDKXK010000146.1:0-909 GCF_039710735.1 Cupriavidus sp. DL-D2
CGCAGACGGGGCGGCGAATCCGCTCCGCTTTGCAGAGGTAGCCATGTCTCGGTCATATGCGGCCGATCCGATGTCAGACACAAAGTCCACTCGGTCGGCCCACTTCGCACAGTTGATCCACCCATGCTTGTAAGCGAGCGCGTAATCCGCCTCCCGCTTCTCGGCCGCCTCCCAGCCCCCAGGCTGGCTGGCGCTCTCCAGTTCGCGCGCCGGCTGCTGCGTGCTGAAATCCCCGACTCGCTGCACGCTTACACCGCCGATCTCGAAGGTGAATTCCCATTTCCATGCATCACCTTCAAGTGCCCACTGTTCTTGCATGTCTTGCACTGCCCAATCGAGCAGATTGACACCGTCATCGTCAGTCTCGCCTGCAGAGCCAAGCCACTGTTCAACCAAGAAGGCGCGGACCGTATCCATGTCCGTGACGATTGCAGCGGCAGGAAAATCCGTTTCGCCCCATGCCATGCACAGATAGGTGGCGTTCAGCTTCTCGCTCATTCTGTTTCTCCCTCTGTGGCGCGGGCGCGCAGCGCCTCATAGCTTTCGTCGCCCCATGCTTCCTGAACGTGCGTTGCTGGCCATGCTCCGCGCGTGCCTTTTGGTACGTGGTCGTAGAAGCAGGTGTAGCCAGGATCGCGTGACGGACGCGTCTTCATCCAGATATGCTTTGGCATGCCAAGCGGCCAGTCGTAGCCTTCCTCGCGGACCTTTGCCATGAACTCATGCAAATCGTGGTGGCCACGAGACATCAGCACATACACATCCTCACCGATGTTCTCGATGTCGAGCGGGTATCGTTTATCCACGGTCCCCTCCCGACTGCTCGCGGGACATGGCGGCGCGGTCAATGTTGGTCTTCATGCTGCATACTCCTGTTCAGCCATCTCGCAGAAAAACGAGCAAGACGGC
>NZ_JBDKXK010000147.1:0-894 GCF_039710735.1 Cupriavidus sp. DL-D2
ACGTCAGTCGCCTGACTGGCAAAAAACGCGACTTGTCCATATAAACACCGACTTTGCCATGTCACATGCCCGTTTGCTTGGTTTTGATCTTTGCCCGCGGTTGAAGGAACTCAAACAGCGCCACCTCTTTGTGCCACGCGGCACCAAAGTGCCCGCAGAAATCGCTGCGGTGTGCGAAGCCAATGTCGACGTCGCTTTGATCGAAAAGCATTGGGATAGTCTGGTGCACCTGGCAGCCTCGGTCATGAGCGGACATGCCAGTGCGGTGGCAGCTCTTGCGCGGTTCGGTTCTGCCGCCCAGGGCGATCCAATCTATGAGGCTGGCGTGCAATTGGGGCGGTTGCTGCGTACGGCGTTTTTGGCTGACTACTTTGTCAAGGACGCTTTCAGGAACGAGTTGCGCCGGGTGCTCAATCGGGGCGAGGCTGTTAACGCCCTCAAGCGCGCCATTTATACCGGCCGGATCAGCCCGGCGCAGGCCAAACGTGTCGATGAAATGCAGGCTGTGGCCGATGCGTTGAGCCTGATGGCCAACATCGTGATGGCGTGGAATACCTCACAGATGCAGGCGGTCCTGGATCGCTGGTCGAACCGCCGCCAGGTCATTCCACCGGAACTGATCGGGAAGATTGCGCCCACCAGGCTGGAGAGCATCAACTTGCGGGGTGTGTTTCGCTTCCCGGTTGACCGCTATGCTGACCAAATCCTGCCTTCGCGGCCAAATGCATCGATAACTGGCACCAATGGATGAAACCGACCACGGTTTGACGCCACGAATCGCAGATTTGAAAGTGAACAGGAAAGTCAATGAAATCAACGATCTACCAACACCACCTCCGCGCCAGTGCTAGCTTTTCGTACCGTCACTTATTGCACTGAAAACGAGGAGACCCC
>NZ_JBDKXK010000148.1:0-872 GCF_039710735.1 Cupriavidus sp. DL-D2
GCCTTACCTATGGCGGAAAGATGACAATGTCCACGTAACAATAAAGCCATGGGTATCCACAGCAAGCTGGCTGGTCTCCAGCTTTTCTTGGCGGATGACACCTTCAATGGCCACGCCCGCCTGGCGCTCATTGAGCACAAAGGGCTGCGCATGGAAGATGCCCCACCGGTCTTTTACATGGGAGTAGATTCCAATGGAAGGTGTGTTGCGCCGAGGATCAAGCCGGGCTTGCCACACCCGTTTGGTGGTCTCCATGCTCATCATGTCAGAAGATGCCAAATCGGACCGCCCCCAGGTGGCGGCAATCGGGTGTCGCTGCATGAATTCCAGCACAGCCTGGCAGGCCTGGCTCAGACGCCGTTCGTCCCGCGCCCAGCGCATGGCCTGGCGAATGCTGGTGGCAGACAATTGCGGAATCATGCGCGCGCATTCGACCGCAGTCAGACTGGTGCCGTGGGCCATGATGCCGGCATAGACCATCAGCAGCTCGTCGGTAGAGCGCGGCTCACGTCCGAGCATGATCCAGCTAAAGCGCACCTGGGCGTCAACGGCCAGAATCACTTCCGGCAATTGAACCTCACCGATGCGGTGATCCAAAGCCGCGCGCAGCTTGGTCACTTCTGGGTCTTCGTCCTCTGCGGGCAATGGCGACAAATGGAGTTCATCATCCACGCGCAGTACGCCACTGCGGGCTGCAGCGGCCACCGCATCGACACCGGCAGTTACTCTGGCCAGCAAAGGCTTCAAGAAAGTGGCAGCCTTGCTGGGTAACGATAGACGGGCATAGTGTTTCTTGGACTCTGCCTGCCAACGCTCGTCCGTGAAGAACAAGCGCGCACGACCCCGAAAGCTCAGGCTGTGCTCAATCCAGA
>NZ_JBDKXK010000149.1:0-843 GCF_039710735.1 Cupriavidus sp. DL-D2
GAACACGTCGACCCACACTGCCTGCGACAGTACGGTGAGTACCACCGCCGACAACAGGCCCAGGAAGCCACCGATCATCGCACCGCGTGTGGTGCAGCCCTTCCACAACACCGAGAGAAAGAGCACCGGGAAGTTGGCCGATGCCGCTACCGCAAACGCCAGTGACACCATGAACGCGATGTTCTGCTTCTCGAACACGATGCCCAGCACCACGGCAATGACGCCGAGCACAACCGTGGTGATCTTGGACACGCGCAACTCCATGGCACTGGTTGCCTTGCCGTGCTTGAAGACGGTCTGGTAGAGGTCGTGGGACACCGCCGAGGCGCCCGCCAGCGTCAGCCCTGCCACAACGGCCAGGATGGTCGCGAATGCCACGGCCGAGATAAAGCCCAGGAAGACGTTGCCACCCACCGCATTGGCCAGGTGAACGGCCGCCATGTTGACGCCGCCCAACAGCTTGCCGCTGCCATCCTGAAAACTGGCATTGGTACTCACCAGCACGATCGCGCCAAAGCCGATGATGAACGTGAGGATGTAGAAATAGCCAATCCAGGTGGTCGCCCAGAACACCGACTTGCGGGCTTCCTTGGCATTGGGCACCGTGAAAAAGCGCATCAGGATGTGCGGCAGGCCGGCAGTGCCGAACATCAGCGCAATCCCGAACGAGATGGCCGATATCGGATCCTTGATGAAGTTGCCCGGACTCATGATGGAGTCCTTCTTCGCATGCACTTCTACCGCCTTGGCAAACAGCGCCTCAGGGCTGAAATGAAACTGGGCCAGCACCATGAACGCCATGAACGACGCGCCGCCCAGCAGCAGGCATGCCTTGATGATCTG
>NZ_JBDKXK010000015.1:0-169578 GCF_039710735.1 Cupriavidus sp. DL-D2
CGGTGGCTTCACCTTCGGCCCCAAGGTCAAGGACGAGAAGACCGGCCAGACCTCGGGCAAGAACACCGGTGGCATCAGCCCCATGATTCCCCAGCACGAAAGCGGCCGCCAACGCGGCACGGCGCAGTCCGGCATTGCGGAGGGCACGATCCACATCACTGACGACGCCAACCAGAAGCAGGACGTAGCCACCCTGAATCGCGATACGACTGATACCAATTCGACCGTTCGCAAAGGCCCCGACCTCAACAACTTGCTGAACAAGCAAGCGGACACGATGGCTGCGGCGCAGGCGGCTGGCGAGGCTGTGGCGAAGTCGGTGGGGGATATTGCCAGCAGCAAGCTCAAGGATGCAGCGATAGCCCAGGACAAGGCGCAGAAAGCATTCGAGGCCGACCCCAGCGACGACAACCGCGCCAACCTGGAAAAGGCCACCGCCGATGTCAAGGGCTGGAAGGAAGGCGGCGACTACCGCGCCGGTCTGCACGCTGCGGGCGGCGCAATGATCGCCGGGCTGGGTGGTGGGAATGCGATTGCTGGCGCGGTCGGTGCCGGGGCGTCATCGCTGGCGGCTGGGAAGTTGGCGGAACTGGGTAGTGCCGTGTCAGGAAGCGTTGGCACCGGGAATGCCAATCTCGATGAAGCGATTGGGAATCTTGCGGCGAATATCGTGGCTGGGGGAATTGGGGCGGCTGTAGGTGGTGGTGCAGGTGCGGCTACTGGGGCGAATGTGGATCGGTTTAATCGGCAGTTGCATTCGGATGAAAAAGAGAAGATTCGAGCCCAAGCCAATGGTGATGCCGAGAAGGAAGCCCGACTCACTAAGGCCGCCTGCTATGAAGTCAAATGCTGGGCGGAATATCCGGTCGGCAGCGACGCCTACAACCAGAATTATGTAAGCACGGTGTCAGCGGGAGAATTGACGCAGGAGATTGAATGGGTCCAGCGTCAGAAAGAAGCGGGGTTCTTTGCTTACACGCCTAGGCAAAAAGTAGGCGATGCCGCGAAGAGCGACCCATGGGGAGTCGCAAAAGACGCATCCAAAATTGTGTTAGGAGGTGTGACTGCCAAGACTGGCGCAGCGCTTTGCGCTAACGCGGTTGGGTGTGTACCAGGTGGATTCATGGTGGCGTTCGGTTTGAGCGACGCATACGAGGGCGCTGATGGCCTCTTTGCGCGCTATGAAGGCAAGAATCGATCTGGAATCAACCCCTTACGATATGGCATCAACCAAATAAACCCTTCATGGGGTGATACGGCGTATGACGGATTAAATCTCATGGCTTCCGTCGCCGCCTTGAGAGTCTCCGTTCCCCTCAAAATCGGCAATCTCGAGGGTATGAATCGACCGAAGAGCATGTTCGGCGTTTCGGTACCAAATATCAGAAACCAAACGCTCATCCCATTTATCAATCGCCCTGCTCCTTATGGGACCACTCAAAGCATTCTTCTATTTGGAGCTGGCTCGAAGACCGTAACTGTCGTCAATGATATCAATAAAACTGGAGAGGAAAAATGAATTGGCGGTCTACGTACGCGAGACTTCAGATAACGTTTACTGTTTATTTAACCTCGGCTTTTGGAGCTGGCTGCTGGTCATTCCTAATCTCAGGTCTGCTCAATATCGTCTTTGATATTGGAGATAATGAATCATTGGTTTATATCGGCGCACCATTATTTATTATATTTTTCCCAATTTTAACAAAAAAATTACCGGAGCCACTACGAAAAGCCGGATTGCTCAGTGACCCGCCTGACTCATTCGAGTCGCCGAATAATCGAGATAATGTTTAGACCCGCGGTCCGGGTGTTAAGCGACGGCAAGGTATGGGCCGATGTCGGTGGCGATGTCAACCTCGCCAGCCTGCGGGACACCGCAGTCAGCCGTGACCGCCAGAGAAAAT
Organism: Cupriavidus sp. DL-D2; assembly: GCF_039710735.1. Lineage (NCBI taxonomy): Bacteria > Pseudomonadati > Pseudomonadota > Betaproteobacteria > Burkholderiales > Burkholderiaceae > Cupriavidus > Cupriavidus sp. DL-D2. Next base: position 1,905 of record NZ_JBDKXK010000015.1, read on the forward strand.
TAAATAGTGAATATATGGGGGTTTCTATTCATGGCAATCCAAAAACAAAGCGCCAAAAAATTATTTTTTGGCTATGCTTTTCTATGCTATTCGGATTCATAGCCTACGTTATTTTAAAGAACATTTTTAGATGGGAGTGGATTAATCAGGGAAAAAGCGGGCCAGCGGCCCCGGATAATTGGCTGTACGTCAGCAAAGGCGCGTCGATCGGGGCATTGTTCGGTTTCGTATATGCCATCTACCTTATTCCCAAGCGCTGGATCATTCATCTATTGCTGGAGCGCGCATGCGAGCATGCGTTCAGGTGTCCGCGTTGCGGGAAAATTCCACGGAACAAGCACTCGAAAGCCGTCGATCTGGGTGCAACCAAGTGCCAATGCGGACAAAATCTTCGTGAAGACTATCCACCTGCATACCGAAATGGCGCCCCCATCCCATGACGCCCCCGCCGATGCCGGTGGGTTTCCTCGTCCCGCCAAAAGATATCCCCTACTTCCCCTTCACCGCCCCAGCCTCCAAATCCCACAACTTCCGATCACTCGTGGAAATCGCCACAGCCCCATGAGCCAGTGCAGTGCGGATATCGTCCTGATTACACACGAAGCCCGACGTCACGATGGGTGGCAGTGCCTTGCGGTCGGCTTCTGGCAGATGCGACAGCATTGGCGCGGGCATCAACTGCACGAGGTTGGGGTCGCTCTGTTCCAGCGCCTTGACGCTGCGTGGCCATGTAGAGCGATCCGTGACGAAGACTTTCTGCATGGTCACCATGCCGGCGCGGTTGGCGCGCTGGATGGTCGCCACGCGGGTCGACACCAGGCTTGTGACCCCGATGTCGGCCAGGTACTCGACGCCGCCCTTGTCTTGCGACAGCCCTTCGCAGCTATCGATATTGACGATCACGTATTTGCCGGCCTTTGTCAGCGTGGCGATCACGGGCTGGAGCTTGCGCAGTTCCACGTTAGCCACGATGGCCACTTCGGCTTCGCTGCCGAGGATGGCTTCGACCTGTTCCACGCCGTAGAGCGTGGCGATAACGGGGTGGCGTGTGAGGCGGGCGCCGAGAGACCTGTCCATGTTTACTTCTTGCTTTCGTGGGCCAGCACGTCGGAGAGGCCGAGCTTGCCCGGATTGAGGATGTTCTGCGGATCGAGCGCGCGCTTGACGGCTTCCAGTACCGGGAATGCCGTGTCGAGCGAATCTGCCATGTACGGCGCGCGCAGCAGGCCAATGCCATGGTGGTGGCTCAGCGCGGCATTGTATTGGATCAGCACCGCGTTGGCGGCATCCCATGCGGCGCGATACCACTGTTGGCGATTTTCCACCGCCACGTCCCCGCGCAACGAGAAGTACAGGCAGGCGCCATCCACATAGGCATGCGACTGATGCGCGGAGCCGGCCAGCGTGCCCGGCACGGCATTGATCGCGGCCACCACGTCGGTGTAGATCGCGGCGAGATCGCTCCACGGGCCGGCCATTTCCAGCGTATCGGCCACGAAGCCGGGACTGCGCTTGAAGCCTTCGGCGCTCTTGCCGGTGAGGTAGCGCGTATCGAGCCAGCGTTCGAAGATGGCATCGCCGTCGAGCTTGTCGCCGAGTCCGGCGCAGACGCGCGTGCTGATCGCCATCACGGCATCGACCATTTCCTGTGCGCCTTCGTCGGCCACGAGCAGCACGTTGGTCTCGGGCAAACCGAACTGCACGCCGCTCTCCAGTTCGTCATAGAGACGCAGCGCCGCAGGGTTGGCGCCTTGCTGCATGATCTGGCGGCACGCTTCCAGCCCTACGGCGAAGCTGCTGAAGCCGTAGGCGATGGCGCGGCCATAGTCCGGCAGGCGATGGAGCTTCAGCCGCACGCGCACGATCACGCCAAGCGTGCCTTCGGAGCCGACGAACATCTGCATCAGGTCAGGACCGAGCGCCGCACGCGGATAGCCGCCCACGGTGACCAGGCTGCCATCGGCCAGCACCACGTCCATGCCGACGACCATGTCCTCGATCTTGCCGTAGCGCGTGGACAGTTGTCCGGCGCCACGGCACGCCACCCAGCCGCCTACGGTGCTGATGGCGTACGACGACGGCCAGTGGCCCATCGTCATGCCGTATTCGTGCTGGATGGTCTGCTCGAAGATATCGCCGAACATGCCCGATTCCACTTCGACGATCTGGCTTTCGCGGTCAAAGCCCAGCAGGCGGTTCAGTTCGCAGACGTCGAGCACGATGCCGCCGCGCACCGGCAGTGCGGCGCCGGTCACGTTGCTGCGGCCCGCCGATACGGTGACGGGAATCGCGCCGGCATGGGCGATGCGCATCACGGCCTGGATCTGCTCCACCGTTGATACGCGCACGATGGCGCCGCGCGGCGTGGCCGGCTTGCCGCCGGTCTCGGTCATCATCGAACCGGCCCACCAGTCGCGCGTCCAGTTCACCACGTCGCCGGTGCCGGTCAGCACTTCGTCGGCGGCGCCGCGCAGGGCATCGAGCGTGGCGGTGTCGATGGTCACGGCATCGCGCTGCAGCCCCGGCGCGTCCGGCGTCTGCGTGATGCTGGCCGCGAAGTGCGGGGGCGTGTGCTTGCCGACGACGTAGTTGCCGCGGTTGTAACCGCGCTTGATGGCTTCCTTGCTGATCATGCTGTCTCTCCCATAAGGACGGATTTTTCGAGGGCAACGGCGGCCAGGTAATCACTGACCTGCCGTGCCACGGCCTGCCCGGACAATCCGAGCTCGGCCTGGAGGATCTGCGCCACGCGCGGCGCGGCGACGGCGGATGCATCGCGCGCCATCAGGCGTGCGCGGATGCGTCGCGAGAGCACGTCATCGACGGTGCCAGCCAGTTCATGGCGCACTGCGTAGACGATCTCGGCTTCGGTATGCGGCAGCCCTTCGACAATGGGCTTCGCGAGCGATGGGTCGGCCTGCAGGATGTCGCTGACAAAGCGGGCCTCGGTGCCGTAGCGTTCGCCCAGGTGCGCGGACATGCCGCCCGACGCGACGATGGCCTGCGGGTCGTAGCCCGCCGCGCCCAGCAGATAGGCCGATTTCGTGCGGCATTTGCCGCGCTTGCCGATGACTTTCTGCACGGCATCGATGGTCTGCTCGGCCATATGACGCGAGGTGGTCAGCTTGCCGCCGACAATCGTTACCAGCCCGTCGTTGGCCACATGGATCTCGTGGTCGCGACGAATCTCCAGCGTCTTGCCGCCGGGCGGTGCTACCAGCGGCCGGCAACCGGCAATGCTGCCGACCACATCCTCGGGCTGCAGGTCGGTCTTGAGCGCCGAGCGCGCACCTTCGAGCAGGAAATCGAGTTCCTGCCGCGTGCACATGACGTTGTCGAGATCGCCGTCGTAGTCTTCGTCGGTGGTGCCGAGGTAGGACACATCGCCCCAACGTGTGATGGTGGCGCGGCGGCTGCGGCCCGGCACAGGAATCGTCACCGTGCAATCGTTGCGGATCTTGAGCCATGGGATGGCAACGTGTACGCCCTTGGCCGGACGGATGTGCAGCGTCTTGGCCTCGCCCTTGCGTCGGCCGGTCCAGTCGCGCAGCCACACGCCCGTCGCCATGATCACGGCACCGGCGCGCACGCGGATTTCGCGGCCATCGGCGTGGACGATCGCGCCATCGACCTTGTCATGCGCGTTGCGCGTGATCTCCATCACCTGCGCGTGATTGGTCACTGCGGCACCGTGAAATGCTGCGGTGCGTGCGATGTCGAGCGTCAGCCGCGCATCGTCCACGCGCGCATCGAAGTACAGGAAGCCGCCTTTCAGATTGGCTTCGTTGAACGTGGGGCAGTGCGACAGCACTTCGGCCTTGGTCAGCTTCTGGTGCAGGATGCCTTCGCGCCAGCCACCGGCCAGGTCGTAGGTCCATAGCAATCCCTCGAAGGCTTTGGCAAGGCGCTTGTCGAACACGCCGTCGCGTTCCATGACGGGGAACAGGAAGGGCAGGCGCTGCACCAGATGCCGCGCGTTGCGGCGCAGGCGTTGGCGCTCCAGCAGTGAATGGCGCACGAGCCCCAGGTTGCCCTGTTCGATGTAACGCAGGCCGCCGTGGACCATCTTCGAGGATTTCGACGAGGTGCCCGAGGCGAAGTCGCATTTCTCGACGAGTGCCACGCGGTATCCGCGCAAGCTGGCGTCGAGTGCGGCATAGGCGCCAGTGACGCCACCGCCGACGATGAGGATATCGAACGTCTCGCTGGCAAGCCGGTCGAGCTGTTCGGTGCGCACCAGCCGCAAGGGCTCGGTGCTGGTCATGGCGGCGCGTTCCCGATTGGCGCCGCGGGATGGCAGAACCATCATGTTGCTGAGGTCTCCAGATCGTATCGTTCAGTGCGCGGCAAATGCCTGCACGTGGTTCAGTTCGGAGGCCACGCGCGCGTGCCAGAGTGCACGTCGTTCGGCCCGTTCGTCGTTGCCGATGCGCGGCATGAACACCGCATCCGGCTCCGTGGTGGTACGCGCCTGCTCCAGAGAATCCCAGAGCAGGCCCTGCGCGCCGGCCAGCCACGCAATGCCGCGCAGGCTGGCGCGATCGGTTTCCTTCATGCGATGGATGGGCAGGCCGGTGAGATCGGCCTGCATCTGCAGCAGGGCATCGCTGCCGGACAGCCCGCCGCCGACCACGAGGCTCGATACATCGACGCCCGCGATCTCACGGTTGGCATCGATGCAGGAGGTCACCGAATGCGCGATGCCGGAGAGGATGGCGTACGCGATCTCGGCCTGCGTGGTCGCCATTGACACACCATTGAGCGCGGCGCGGGCCTCGGGCTGCATCTGCGGCACCCGCAGGCCGGTCAGGGCGGGAATGAATGTCACGCCGCGCGATGACGGCACCGTGGCGGCCAGCGCGCTGATCTGCTTCGCGTTCTCGAACCAGTGCAGCTTGTCGCAGACCCAGTTCAGGGCCGAACCAGTGGTGGCCACGAAGGTTTCCACCGAGAAGTGCGAAACCCCCTGGCAGCGCCGTGCGGTCATCGTCAGCGTGCTGTCGGACTGGCCGGTGTGTATGGGCAGGTCGGGACCGATCACAAGATCGACAAAGCTGCCTGTGCCGTGCAGGCACATCGACTGGCCGGCGTCGAGGCAACCCAGTCCCACGGCGCCAGCAAGCTGATCGCCCGCGCAGGCGAGGATCGGTACGTCGATGCCGAGCAGATCGGCGCGCGTGCGCCCGAAATCGTCAGCGTCCTGGCGCAGGGCTGGCAGCAGTTCATGCGGAAAGCCGAGCGCGTCGATCCATTCGTCCAGATAGCGGTTCTCGCCGAGCACGTAGGCGCTGCACGAGGTGGCATTGGTCGGCGTGGTCACGCACGCGCGCTCTGTGGACAGATGCCAGAGCAGCCACGTGTCGACGGTGCCGAAGGCGAGCCGCCGCTCGCGCAAGGCATCGGCCACGGCCGGTGTCTCGCGCAGGTGCCGCGCTGCCCAGAGATAGGGCGAGCGCACGCCGGCCGGTCGGCCCACCATGCTGCGCAGGCGTGGGTCCCAATCGGGCGCGAGCCGATCCAGTTCGGCGGCGTAGCGCGTGTCCTGCCAGACCATGGCAGGCACCAGCGCGCGGCCGGTACGCGTATCCCAGAGCACGGCAGTGGCGCGTTGCGTTGCCACGGCCAGCGCCACGACTTCGAGTTTCCCGCGTGCGGCTTCGGCCAGCGTGGCGCGGCAGACGTCGAGCGTCTTGTCGAGCAGTACGTTGGCATCTTGTTCGACCACGCCGGGGCGTGGGGAATCGACCTGCAGGGGCGTGTATTGCAGGCACGAGACATGGCCGTCGGCGCCGACGACCGCTGCCCGCGTGCCGGACGTCCCCTCGTCGATCGCGAGGATGACTTTCCTGTGTGGCATTCGGATTATTTCTCGGTGGCAGGTTGCATGTATCCGGCGCTGTCGCGTGCATCGCTGCGGAACTGCGGCGCGTCGGTTTCGTTATCAGGGTGGATCGCCGTGCGCGTGGGGTCCCAGCGGATCACGAAGCAGATGATGCTGGCGATGAATGGCACGACGGAGAGAATCAGGAAGGTGGTTTCCAGCCCGTACCGCGCACGGAACAGCGGGAACACCAGCAGGCCCAGCGCCGCGCCGATGGCGCCCAGTGCGCCGATCACACCATTGGCACCGGCACGCAGTTCGCTGCGGAACGACAGCGACGACAGACTCTTGCCATTGGCACCCGGGCCGCCCGAGTGGAAGAGGATGAAGAGCGAGGGCACGACCACGGCCACCCACGTCGGCATCTTGCCGTTGAACAGGCCCAGTGTCAGCAGCATCACGAAGACCGCTGCGAAGCCAAATGCCGAGGCGCGGCGCAGACCGAGCTTGCGGCCGATCAGCGGCGAGAGGAAGCCGCCGAAGATGCCGCAGACATTGAAGACCAGCGCGCCAATCGTCGCGTAGACAAAGTCCTTGCCGAACAGCGCCGCGCTGATCAGCGGCAGATACCAGCCAATACCGAAATACTGGATCGACTGGCCGATCTGCACGGTGGCGGCCAGCACGGTACGCGGCAGGTAGATGCCACGGAAGATCAGCAACACGTTGGCCAGGCCCCGACGCGCGAGGTTGGTGACGGGAATGCGTTCGGCAGCAGGCGCGGCCACGAACGGGCGGCCGTAGATGCGGGTCATCGCCACGGCAGCGGCTTCGAGACGCTCCTTGCGCGCCAGCCACGTGGGGCTTTCCACGAGGAACAGCGCTTGCAGGATCAGGATGCCCACGCCGAAGACTGCGGTGGCGGCCACCGAGTAGCGCCAGATCGTGTCGCCAACATTCCACGAATAGAAGAGCAGCGCCAGCACCAGGTTCAGGCACACGGCCGTGTACCACATGCCCTGCCACGTATTGAGGCGGCTCTTGAGCTTGACCGGCGTGAACTCGGCCAGCACGGCCATGGCGATGGCGAAATCGATGCCATAGGCCGCGCCCACGAAGAAACGGCCCACCAGGATCTGCCCGAAATCGGGCGCCAGCACTACGAGTACGGCGCCCGCGACGGCAAAGATTTTCGCGAGGATCAGCGGCTTGACGCGGCCCCAGCGGTCGGCCATCCATCCGCCGATGGGGTTGAATGCGATGGCGACCCACGATGCGAACGAGGTCAGCAATGCGACCTGCCCGGGTTCGAGCTGGAGGTTGCGCGTCATCGGCCCGAGGCCGGCGCTCAAAGCGGAATTGGAGAAGGCGTCGAGGAACAGTCCGCCGAGTGCCAGCCACCAGATGACGCCGGCGCGGCCGCGAATGCCAGGACAGCAATCTATGAAGGCGATGACATCGTCGATGCCACGAAGCTTGATGGCAGAGGTTTGCACGGCGGTCTCCTTATCGTTGTTCTGTAAGAGGCCGCGCAAATTGCACGCGCTAAGAGACCATCTTACAGATGGTCTCTTATCTAGATCTGCCCGGGCAATGTAGGGGTTTGCCGAGGCAGTGTCAACCGGGGAAACCCGCCCCTTGTCCGTTTATTGGGCCACAACGGGCACGGTGAAGAGCGGGTGAGTGATCAGCGTTCCGTCAGGCGGGATTCACGAGTTCGATGCTGTTTCGCTCGCGCTTGGCGCGATAGAGCGCCTGATCGACTTCGCGCAGCAGGGCCTCGAAATCGGGGATGCTGGCAAGCGTATCGGTGTCCGCCACACCGGCGCTGAATTCGAGCGCGAAGGGCAGCCAGGGCGTGACAGGCCCGTTGTGCAGCGCGTCGCGCAGGCGCTTGAGAAAGCCGTGGGCCTGCGTCACGTCGGTGTACGGCAGCAGGATCAGGAACTCCTCGCCGCCCCAGCGCACCAGCACATCGCGCTGCCGCTTCAGGCGCATCACCGTGTTGGAGAACGCCTGCAACGCGGCATCGCCAATCGCATGGCCGTACTGGTCGTTGATCGACTTGAAGCGGTCGAGATCGATCATGGCAATCGCCAGCGGATGCGGATCGGTGCGTGCGCGCTGCCATTCTGCTGCCACGATGTCACCGGCACCGCGACGGTTCAATGCCCCGGTCAGCGAATCGGTACGGCTGAGGTTCAGGATGCGCTGGCGCAGTTGCTCCTGCAGCGCCAGTGCGTAACTCAGCGTGAGCAGGAACGACACCAGTGCATCCATCAGCAGCGCGTCGATGGTCGGGAAGAACGGCGCGTGAAAGGGCAGCGGCGGCAGCGGATGCAAGGTCAGCATGATCGCGCCGGAACCCTGAAAGGCGAGCAGGACGGCTTGTCCCGCCAGCAACCCCCATGCGCCGCGATAGCTGCGCGCCATGCGCCATGTCACGCGGGCCTGGATCGCAATCGAAGCGAACATGCAGAGGCAGAACCACGGCAGGGTGTAGGGGCTGTGCAACGCAAGCAAGGCACCAGCGAGATACAACATGGGCACGCCCAGCAGCATGCGCAGATGCCACGCGCGCGAATGGCCGCGTTCCAGCAGGTGATAGAGCGCCAGAGTATGGGCGCCCACTGCGGTCATGAGCAGCGTGGTGCCCACCGCATGCGCGCCGGCCGGTGTGAAAACGGGCAGCCAGGCGAGCGATCCGGAAGGCACGCCGGGCTGCAGCAGCGCCGCCACGTGATAGGCCGCCATCAGCAGGTCGCCGGCCAGCCACCAGTGCAGGGAAGTATTGTGCTTGCCCAGTCCCAGATAGGAGAGGCATAACAGCAGCGTCGTCATCAGACCAAAGGGCGTGATGACGGCAAGAAGGATTACGGGGTCGTTCAGGAACATTGGCGGGGGCGCGCCGACAGGAAGGGCGAGATTTTATCCCGCGCCGGGACGCTGGTGTACGGGCCTGCCGGGAATATCGGTGCGCCCGGGCGGGATTTACGTTCGCTTACATCCCGCGCTTGATCCGGAGAGACATCACTCGCCCGATGTGGCGAGATCGTGGCTAGAAGCTCGCCGCCAGCCCCAGCGAAAAGCCGGAAACGTTGTTGCCAAACACATAGCGGACCACGGCGCGAATCCGGGTAACAAAGACCTCGTGCGCACTGGTATCGAGTTCCAGCCCGGTGCCGAGCGTGGTCAGCCGGTTGAAGCCGAGCACATCGGCCTGGCTGCCGAGGTATTGGGAATGCGATAGCTCCAGCACGTAGCGCACGGGCCGGTCCAGCGCTCGCAAGTTAAACAGGGGTGCGCGCCAGCGGGCATACAGATTGGCGGTCTGCGCCGTGGCCGAGCCCTTGACCCCTGAGGATGTACCGCCGAAGGTCTGCAGATAGATATTTGTGTACCGGAGTTCGACATCGATATCGTGCTCGGGCCGGTAGTGCTCCCAATCCAGCATCACCGAACCCCCTAGCCCGTAGGCGTTGAGCGAGCCCTTGTCCAGAAAATTGATCTGCTCGTCCACCGCGCGCTCGACCACGACCTTGGCCACGGCGAGGTCGCTGGAGACATTGCCGATCGAAGCATTAAAGATCGGGCGGAACACCAGTTCCTTGTTTTCCGTGAGGGGGAAATCCCAGCCGATCCCCACGGTGCCCGAGAAGGTGTTCCAGCGGGTGGGAATCTGGCGGGAATCAGAGCCGTCTGTGGCCACAAAGGTCGGATCGTAGCGGCTGTAAGCGATCGCCCCTTCCAGATACAGGGGGAAGGATTTGCTGAGGGTGAAGCCGCCGCCAAGCTGGGACATCATGATGCCCGGGTCTCCGCTGGTGGCGTTATTGATCGACAAGGAACTGGAGGCCAGGTCCGGCACCACCGAATACGCCATCAGAGACATCACCCCGTTCGCCTGTTTCTGCACATTTGCGCCGGTAATGCGGAACTGCGCATCAGCCGGGGCGGCGGCGCACAGGCAGGTGGCGGCAAGGGCGAGGTGTTTCAGGCGCATGCGGGGTTGCCGTACATGGATGGGGTTGGCGCTCCCATGGTCGCAAGGATTCGCCGCCGGCGGAATTCAGTTTTCTCACGATGCGAGTTTAGGAAATCCGGTGTCTCTCCCACAACCCATTACGGCGAAGTCCTACAGGGGATTTTCCAATGGTTTCCTAAACTGTCCCTGAGCCCTGCTTCCGACGCCATCCGGCCTGCCAGGCTGGCTGCGGACGGGACCGGGCCTTCCTGAACCGATTGAACCGATCACAAGGAGCGCGATCATGAACAAGGATCAAGTGAAGGGCCGCATGAACGAGGCCAAGGGCAAGGCCAAGGAACTGGCCGGCAAGATGACCGGCAAGACCTCGACCGAAATGAAGGGCAAGGCCGAACAGGTAGCCGGTCGCACCCAGTCTTCGTATGGCGATACGAAGGAAAAGATGAAGAAGAATCCGAAGTAAGCGAAGTAAGGCGTCGCGCCATCTTCAGTAAACGAGAAAGGCGGGGTTTGCACCCCGCCTTTCTCGTTCCTGTCAAAAACGCTCGTCTCAATCCATCCTCGGCAACACCCTTCCCGGATTGAGGAGGTTCTTTGGGTCCAGCGCCCGCTTGACCTGCCACATCAGTTCCAGCTCCACCGCAGACTTGTACTTGATGAGGTCGTCGCGCTTGGCGACGCCGATACCGTGTTCGGCTGAGATGGAGCCGTTCTCGGCGTAGGCCAGGCCGTCTACCAGGTCGGAGATGGGCTGGTACCACTGGGCCAGGAATTCCTTGGCGTCGCGGTCTGCGGGGCGCAGGGGGTTGAAATGGACGTTGCCGTCGCCCATGTGGCCGTAGATCACCATGCGCGTGGCGGGTTCCAGCGCGAGCACGGCGGCCGAGGCGGCTTCGATAAATGGTGCCACGCGCGACAGCGGCACGGAGACATCGCACTTGATGCTGCCGCCGGTGCGGGTCTGGGCGTCCGAGATTTCCTCGCGGATGCGCCAGAACTGCTGCACATCGGCCAGGCTCGATGCCACGGCGGCGTCCACGACCAGTCCCTTTTCGAGTCCGGCTTCGAGGATCTCCATCAGCGTGCCATTCAGGCTTTCCTCGTCGGTGCCCGAGGTCAGTTCGATCAGCACCATCCAGTCGTGGCGGTTCTCCAGTGGCGAGGGGACATCACCGAGATAGCCAAGCACGAGGTCGAGTGCGGGAGACGAGATCAGTTCGAAGGCGGTGACGGCCTGGCCGGAGAGCGAGCGCGCTTCGCCCAGCAGTTTCACGGCGGCGTCCGGGCTTTGCACGGCGACGAACGCCACGGCGGTGGCGCGCGGTTGTGGCATCAGTTTCAGCACGGCGCCCGTGATGATGCCGAGCGTGCCTTCGGCGCCGACGAACAGGTGCTTCAGGTCGTAGCCCGTGTTGTCCTTGCGCAGGCCCTTGAGCGACGAGAAGATGCGGCCATCGGGCAGCACCACTTCAATGCCGAGTACAAGGTCGCGCATATTGCCGTAGCGCAGCACGGCGGTGCCACCGGCGTTGGTCGACAGGTTGCCGCCGATCTGGCACGACCCTTCTGAGCCGATACGCAGCGGGAACAGGCGGCGGCTGTCATCGGCGGCGGCGCGTGCGGCGGAGAGCGTGACGCCGGCTTCGAGCGTCATGGTGTCATTGACCGTGTCGATGGCCAGCACGCGGTTCATCTTCTTGAGGCTGATGACGATGGCCGTGCCGCTGTCATCGGGCACCGCGCCGCCCATCAGCGAGGTGTTGCCGCCCTGCGGCACCACGGGCACGTCGTGTGCATAGCACCACGCCATCACCTGGCTGACCTGTTCCGTGGAGGAAGGCAGCACGACGAGCGGTGACTTGCCGTGATAAATGCGGCGATAGTCGGTCACGAACGGTTGAGTGTCGGCCTCGGCGCTCAGGCAGCCGTTGGGGCCGACGATGGCCTGCATGGCTTGCAGCAGCACATCGGAGGAGGGCAGGGCGGTCATCTTCGGTATCGGTCAGTAGGCGGCGCCCGGAGCGGCGATCGCGTTGGCCCGGTCGGGCAGGAATTCGGCGGCGAGCTTGCGTGCGGCGTTAGCATAGACCAGCACATCCACGCCCGTGGCCACAAACGTGCAGCCCAGGTCGAGATAGCGGCGTGCCAGCGTGTTGTCAGAAGTCAGCGTGCCGGCAGCCTTGCCGCTGGCAACGATGGTACGCATCGCCTGTTCGATCTGCGCCTGCACTTCGGGGTGGCCGGGCTTGCCGCGATGGCCCATCGACGCGGCCAGGTCGGCGGGGCCGATGAACACGCCATCGACGCCATCCACGGCGCAGATTGCTTCCAGGTTCTGCATGGCAGTAACGGTTTCAGCCTGCACCAGCAGGCAGACCTCGTCATCGGCCACGTCGAGATAGTCCTTGCGGGCACTCCATTGCGAAACACGCGCCACGGCGCTGCCCACGCCGCGCACGCCAAATGGCGGATAGCGCGTGGCGCGCACCAGCGCGGCGGCCTGCTCGGCGGTGTCGACCATCGGCACCAGCAGCGTGCGCGCGCCGATATCGAGCAACTGCTTGATCAGCGCGGTCTCGCCCGATACGGCACGCACCACCGCCTGCGAGCGGTACGGGGCCAGCACTTGCAGCGTGCGCAGGATCGAGCGCACATCGTTGGGCGCGTGCTCGCCATCGACGAGTAACCAGTCGAAGCCAGCCGTGGCGGTGATCTCGGCCATGTAGGGCTCGGCGCCGGACATCCAGAGGCCGATTTGCGGCTGGCGTGCGGCCAGTGCGGCCTTGAACGGGTTATGGGCGGGCATGGAAGGGGCGTCTCCTTGAAATGTCTGGGGCTGGCTGTCGAAGATCCTGCGGATCAGCCAAGCTGGCCCTGGCAGAGATACTTGGTATGCATGTAATCGTCAAGTCCATGGCGCGATCCTTCGCGGCCATAGCCGGATTCCTTCACGCCGCCGAACGGTGCGGCTTCCGAGGCGATGGCGCCTTCGTTGATGCCGACGATACCCGCTTCCAGCGCCTGCGCCACGCGCCAGATGCGCCGGACATCGTTGGAATAGAAGTACGCGGCCAGGCCGAAAGGCGTGTCGTTGGCGTCGCGCACCACCTCGTCCTCATGCGTGAAGCGGAACACGGGGGCCACCGGGCCGAAGGTTTCCTCGTGCGCCAGTGCCATATCGGGCGTGGCACCGACGAGCACCGTGGGCGCGTAGTAGTGAGGGCCGTCGCCGGTGCGAACGCGTTCACCGCCGACCACCACGCGCGCGCCGTGGCTCACGGCATCGCGCACATGGCGATCGATCTTCTCCACGGCGCGCGCATTGATCATCGGACCGATTTGCGAGGCGGGATCGGTGGCGGGGCCAACATGCAGGGCGCCGACGCGTGCGGCCAGCTTCTCCACGAAGGCATCGTGTACGCCCGCCTGCACGTAGACGCGGTTCGGGCAGACACAGGTCTGGCCGCCGTTGCGGAACTTGGCGGCCATCAGGCCATCGACGGCGGCGTCGAGATCGGCATCGTCGAACACGATGAACGGTGCGTTGCCACCCAGTTCGAGCGACACCTTCTTGAGCGTGCCCGCCGACTCGCGTGCGAGGTGCTTGCCGACCGGCGTGGAACCCGTGAACGTGATCTTGCGCACGCGGGGGGCTGCCAGCCAGGCCTCGACGACGGCTGGCGTGTGTTCGCGCGAGGCGGTGACGATGTTGAGCACGCCGGCTGGTAATCCTGCCTGTTCTGCCAGGTGAACCAGTGCGAGCGCGGTGAGTGGCGTGTCTTCGGCGGGCTTGGCCACGACCGTGCATCCCGCAGCAAGTGCTGGCGCGATCTTTCGCGCGATCATCGCCAGCGGGAAGTTCCACGGTGTGATGGCGGCGACTACGCCGACCGGTTCTTTCAGTACGAGCATCTTGCGGCCCGGCACGGCTTCCGCGATGACGTCGCCGCAGATGCGCGTGGCTTCCTCGGCAAACCATTCCACGTACGAGGCGCCATAGCGTACCTCGCCCACGCTCTCATGCATCGGCTTGCCTTGTTCGGCGGAGATGATGCGTGCGAGGTCCTGCTCGTTGGCGAGGATCAGGGCATGCCAGCGCTTGATGATCTGCGCGCGCTCACGCGCCGTGCGGTGGCTCCAGGCAGGGAATGCTGCTGCGGCGGCGTCGGTGGCGCGTTTTGCGTCATCGGCATCGCTGTCGGGGACGCTGGCGATGATGTTGCCGGTGGCGGGGTCGGTGACGTCGAAGCGGGCGCGGCTGTCGCACCATTCGCCCGCGATGTGGTTTTGGGTGTGGAGGAGGGGGAGCATGCGCGAAGGTTGAAGCGTAGTCGGTGGTTGAAAGGCTGGCCCTCACCCCCGGCCCCTCTCCCGCTGAGCGGGAGAGGGGAGCAAACCGAGGGGAGAGCGGGGGTCGTTGGTTAGCTCACAATCCCCACATGCCAGGGCACGAACTCATGGTCACCCAGCCCCAGCAGTTCGCTCTTGGTCGGTTCCCCCGACGCGGCCCGCAGGATATGCGCGAAGATCCGTTCGCCCATCTGCGCCACGCTCAGTTCGCCGTCGAGCACGAGGCCGCAGTTGATGTCCATGTCGTCTTCCAGCCGGTGATACATCGGCGAGTTCGACGCGAGCTTGATGGTCGGTGCAGGCTTGGAGCCGAACATCGAACCACGGCCCGTGGTGAAGCAGATCAGGTTGGCGCCGCTGGCGATCTGGCCGGTGGCGGCTACGGGGTCATATCCCGGCGAGTCCATGAACACGAAGCCGGCCTTGTCGATGCGCTCGGCGTATTCGTACACGGCCTGTAATGGCGTGGTGCCGCCCTTCATCGCGGAACCAAGCGATTTCTCGAAGATGTTGGCGAGCCCGCCTTGCTGATTGCCGTGTCCCACCACGCCATTGAATTGCGCGTTATGCCCGGCGGTATAGCGTTCCCACCACGCCAGCCGATCCAGCAGCTTCTGACCCACCTCGGGTGTCACCGCGCGCCGCGTGAGCATGTATTCCACGCCATGAATCTCCGGTGTCTCGGAAAGTATCGCCGTGCCGCCATGCCGCACAAGGATATCCATCGCCGCACCGAGCGCCGGGTTGGCCGTGATGCCCGAGAAGCCATCGGAGCCTCCGCATTCGAGACCGATCTTGAGATGGCTCGCGCTGACCGGCTGACGCGTGAACGCGTTGGCGGCTGGCAGCATCGATTCCACCGCGCGGATACCTGCTTCAATCGTCGCGCGCGTACCGCCCGTGTCCTGCATGACAAGCGTGTGCAGGTTCTCGCCCGGCACCAGTCCCTGCGATTCCACCAGTGACGCCACCTGGTTGCGCTCGCAGCCCAGGCCGACGATCAGCACGCCAGCCAGGTTTGCATGTTGCGCATAGCCCGCCAGCGTGCGGCGCAGCAAATCGAAATGTTCGCTCGGCGATGACATGCCGCAGCCGCTGCTCTGCGCGAATGCCACCACGCCATCGACATTGGGAAACGCGGCAAGCCGTTCCTTGGTGAAATGCGAGGCAATGTGCTTGATCGCCGTGGCCGAGCAGTTCACCGACGACAGGATGCCGACGAAGTTGCGCGTGCCCACGCGGCCATCGGGGCGCACGAATCCCATGAACGTCGCGCGCTCCGATTCGGGCACGTAGTCCACGGGACGCACATCGCGGCAGAACTCGGGATCGCGATAGAAATCCACGAGCCGCAGGTTGTGGCTGTGCACGTGATCGCCCGGTGCGATGTCACGGTCGGCCACGCCGATCACGGTGTCGTACTTGCGGATCTGTTCGCCCTTGGCGATGGCGCGTGCGGCGATCTTGTGGCCGGCGGGCACCTGGGCGCGCGCACGCATGCCCAGTTCTTCCAGATGCTGGCCCAGCGTCAGGTCGGTGCGTGCGATCAGCACATTGTCGTTGGCGTGCAGGCGAATGACGGGGTTTGGGGTCACAGTTGGCAAGGGATGCAGGTCAGCTCTGGGCGAGCATGTCCTTGAGTTTCAGGCGCTGGATCAACTGCGTTTCCTGCGTATACACCTCGGCCACGTACTTCTTGTAGTCGGGGCCATCGAGATACATGATCGGGGCGTCGAGCTTGGCAGCGACGGACTTGAACTCGGTGCTGGCCACGGCATCGCGGAACGCATCGCGCAGTTTCTTCTCGATGTCGGCGGGCAGGCCCTTCGGCGCGCCGATGCCGTTGGGCGCTTCCACCACGAGGTTGTAGCCCAGCTCCTTGAGCGTGGGCGTGTCCTTGAAGCGCGGCGTGCGCTGCTCGCCCCACGTGCACAGCAGCCGCAGCTTGCCAGCTTCCACATGCGGCGCCCACGAACTGGAATCCGCGAGCAGGTCTACCTGATTCGCCAGCACGTCCTGCAGCGCCTGCGAGCCACCCTTGTAGGCGATGGCGTTGAATTTCACGCCTGCGGCCAGCGCAAACTGCTCCATGCCCACATGCGTGGCGCCGCCGATACCGGCGTGGGCATACGTGATGCGGCCCGGATTGGCCTTGGCTTCGGCGATCACATCCGCCAGGGTCTTGAAGCGCGAGCCGGCCGGCACGGCAATGCCGAACGTCTGCCCCGAGGTGCGTGCGAGATACGTCAGTTCATTGCGCGGGTCGAGCTGGAGCATGCCGAGCTGCGAGAACCGCGTCACCGAAATCGGAATCTGGCCGATGGTGTACCCATCCGGGTTGGCGCGCGCCAGTGCCTTGGTGCCGATCATGCCGGACGCGCCCGCGCGGTTTTCCACGACGATGGATTGCTTGAGGATGCCCGACGCCACCTGGCACAGCGCGCGCATCGACTGGTCTGCCGTGCCACCAACGGGCCAAGGGCAGATGAACGTGATGGGGCGGTCAGGATACGTCGCGGCGTGCGCCACGCGCGGCATCAGCAGGCTGGTGGTACTGGTGGCAGCAGCAGCGGTGGCGGCGGCACTGCCTAGCAACAGGCGGCGGCGCATCGGGCTGGCGGGATGGCCAGGTTTCATGGGGGTTGTCTCCGGTCAGGATCGTTGTGTGTCGCAACGGGTCTTCGCCCATCGCCATGCCTGCATTGTGGACATGCTGGTCATAACCATCCAATCAAAAATTGGCATTGCTTCATAGGCTTTGGGTTATGTAGACTCCACGGCATGGCACATATCGACCGCGCCTTCCGCTCCAATATCAAGCTGCGCCACCTGCAATTGCTGGTGGCGCTGGACGAATTCCGGCATCTGGGCCGCACGGCAGAATTCCTGTCGGTCAGCCAGCCGGCGGTGTCGAAAGTGCTGGCCGAGGTGGAAAAGATGCTCGGCATGACGCTGTTCACGCGCTCCACGCGCGGCACCGAACCTACGGCAGCCGGCGAATCGCTGGTGCGCTTTGCGCGCTCGGTGCTCGCCCAATACGATGTGACGCGTGATGAGATCGAAGCGGTGGCCAGCGGCGCAGCAGGGCGCGTGCGCGTGGGATCGATGGGCGCGACCTTGCCGGTGCTGGTGGCCCAGGCGGTGGCGCGGCTCAAGGATCGCTCGCCGCGCGCGACTGTGCTGATCGAAGAAGGCGATCTCACGCACCTGCTGCCGCGCCTGCGATTGTCGGAACTCGACCTGATCGTCGGGCGGCTCGAACCGGCATACGCCGCGCCGGACCTTGTGACCGAGGCGTTGTACGAGGAGCCGATGGTTGCCATCGTCGCGCCTGCGCATCCGCTGGCCAGAAAGAAAAAGGTTGGCTGGGCCGACCTCGCTGCATATCCGCTCGTGCTGCCGCCGCCGTGGGCATCGCTGCGCGTCAAGATCGAACAGGCATTTTTCCGGCACGGGCAGCAGCCGCCGGCCGATATCATGGAATCGTCTTCTTACCTCGCGGTGACCACCTTCGTGGCGCAGCGGCAGGCCGCCGGTTTCGTGGCGCGGTCGGTGGGCCGGCAGATGCAGGCGGAGGGACGTTTCCATGTATTGGCGATGGACGTGGAAGTGGAGTTGCCGCCCGTCGGACTCATTACGTTGCGCGAACGTCGCCTGCCGCCGAGCGTGACCGAACTTGCCGCATGCCTGCGCGAGACGGCGCAAGATATCGTGCAGAGCAGCGCGAAGAACGTTCCCACGCGTCGCCGCAAGACCTCAACATCCCGCAAGACCGCAGTCAGAACCTCATGACAGACGCTTCCAAACTTTCTCGTACGCGCCAGACCGATGTGATCGTGCTCGGTGCCGGTATCGTCGGCGTATCGACGGCACTCGCTTTGCAGCAGCGCGGCCATGCTGTCTGCCTCGTGGACCGCAATGCACCGGGTCGCGAGACGTCCTATGGCAACGCGGGCATCATCCAGCGCGAAGCCGTGCAGCCTTACGCATTTCCACGCGCGTGGCAGGCCATCCTGCGCGTGGCGGCCCGACGCGGCAATGACGTTCACTATCACCTGCGTGCGCTGCCGTCGCTGGTGCCTGCGCTTGCTCGGTACTGGCATGCCTCCGCACCGCAGCGCTATGGTCCGATCGTCACGGCTTATGCGGCGCTGATTCGCCATTGCATCGACGAACACGCGCCGTTGATCGAGCGGTCGGGTGCGCAGGACTTGATTCGCAAATCGGGCTGGCTGGAAGCGTATCGCACGCCCGCGGCCTTCGAGATTGCTGCCAAGGAAGCGGCGGAAGTTGCGGCTGCGCACGAACTTCGCCATGCCGTG
Source organism: Cupriavidus sp. DL-D2 (assembly GCF_039710735.1). Lineage (NCBI taxonomy): Bacteria > Pseudomonadati > Pseudomonadota > Betaproteobacteria > Burkholderiales > Burkholderiaceae > Cupriavidus > Cupriavidus sp. DL-D2. The sequence goes on from NZ_JBDKXK010000015.1 coordinate 20,383, forward strand.
CTGGATAGCGCTGCACTGGCCGCACAGGAGCCAGCGTTGCGGCGGCCGCTGGCTGGCGCGGTGCATTGGCAGGACCCGTGGACGGTCAACGATCCCGGCGAACTGGTGGCGCGTTATGCCGCGTTGTTCGAGCGCGAAGGTGGCGTGTTCGTGCGCGGCGATGCAGAGACGCTGCGGCAACAGGGCAGTGGCTGGACGGTGCGCACCGCCGATGGCAATGTGCGCGCCGAACACGCAGTGATCGCGCTCGGACCGTGGGCGGCAGGCTTGACGCGAACGCTCGGTTATCGGCTGCCGCTGTTCGTGAAGCGCGGCTATCACCGGCACTATGAGGTGGCTGCCATGCCGGAGCGTCCTTTGCTCGATACCGAAAACGGCATCCTGCTCGCGCCGATGCGCCAGGGGCTGCGACTGACCACGGGCGCGGAATTTGCACATCATCACGCTGCGCCCACGCCTGTGCAGTCCGAGCGCGCGGAGATGTTGGCAGCCGACCTGGTGTCGCTGGGCAAGCCCGTCGAAGCCAGACCATGGATGGGCGCGCGGCCCTGTATTGCAGACATGCGACCCGTGGTGGGGCGTGCACCGCGTCATGCCGGTCTCTGGTTCCATTTCGGACATGGACACCAGGGGCTGACGCTGGGGCCGGCCACTGCGCGGCTGCTGGCCGAGTTGTTCGATCGCGAGCCAACTTACGTGGACCCCACGCCTTACGATCCACGGCGGTTTGGTAACTGAGTCGGCAACTGACGCTTCCGCAACGGATCGCGCCGTATTGCGGTCATTGACGCCGGATTTCCGTCGATCCGCGCCAACCCGGATGTTGGCGCACGCGGCGCGGTGGTAATCTCGCGCCATTCCCTGCCACCCGGACTGCCGTGCGTCACGTCGATCCCGATCTCTGGCGGACACCCGCCGACCAGCAAGCCTATGAGGAAGCACGGCGACGCGTGCGCGGCCTGCGCTTCTTCTATCTCCACCTGGTGATGTATATCAGCGTCAATGCGGCGCTGATCATCGCGGGGCTGCTGTCATCGACGCATCGTCCATGGGGCGGTGCGCCGCTGATGGGCTGGGGCATTGGGCTGGCTGCACACGGCATCGTGACGTGGAGCCGTGTAGGCATGCTGGGACGAAGCTGGGAAGATCGCAAGATTGCCGAGTACATGGCGCGCGATCAGGTGCGCACGCTGTCCACGGAAAAGCAGCTTGTGGAAGCACAGATGCGGCTGCTGCAAGCGCAAATCGAACCGCATTTCCTGTTCAACACGCTGGCCAACGTGGTCAGTCTGATCGAGCCGGCGCCGCAGAAGGCCACGCTGATGCTCGAACACTTCATCGCCTATCTGCGCGCGTCGCTGGCGGCCAGCCGCGCCACGCAGGGCACCGTCGCGCAGGAAGCACGGCTGCTGCGCGACTATCTCGCGCTGATCAAGATCCGCATGGGCGACCGGTTGCAATACACGGTCGATATGGATGCCTCGCTCGATGGTGCGCCGCTGGCGCCGATGCTGTTGCAGCCCGTGGTGGAGAACGCGATCAAGCATGGGCTGGAGCCGAAGATCGAAGGCGGCCATCTGCTGGTGAAGCTGGAGCGGCGCGGCCCGCGCATGCTGGCGACCATCGAGGACGATGGCATGGGCTTCAAGCCCTCTGGCGGTTCCGGTGTGGGTCTCGCCAACCTGCGCGAGCGGCTGGCCGTGCTCTATGACGGCGACGCGCATGTACGCATCGAAGACCGCGCGCCAGGCACTGCCGTGCTGATCGAGATTCCCTTGCCCCGCGAATTCCGAACCGGAGACGCTGCATGAACCCCACTGTGCCCACGGCGTTGATCGCTGATGACGAGGAACATCTGCGTGCGCATCTGCGTGGCAAGCTCGCGCGGCTGTGGCCCGAACTCGATATCGTTGCCGAAGCGGCCAACGGCATCGAGGCCGCTGAAGCCATCGCCCGGCATGCACCCGCCGTGGCCTTCCTCGATATCAAGATGCCGGGGCTGTCCGGGTTGGAAGTGGCGCAAGGCATCGAGACCGATACGCGTCTCGTGTTCGTCACGGCGTACGATGAATTCGCGCTCGATGCGTTCGATCGCGCGGCTGTGGATTATCTCGTCAAGCCAGTCACCGACGAACGACTCGGCCGCACCATCGAACGACTGCGCAAGGCACTACAGGACGCTGCGCCGCTGCCGGAACTCGCGCAACTGCTGGGGCAACTCACGCGCGGACAGGCCCGCAACGAGAGTGGCGCGGGTCCGCTGCGGTGGGTGAGAGTGAGCCGTGGCAATGTGACCAGCCATGTGCCGATCCAGGAGGTGCTGTATTTCCAGAGCGACGACAAATACGTGGTGGTGCATACGCGCGAGGGCGAGCACCTGATCCGTACGCCGCTGCAGGAACTGATCGACGGACTCGATCCCGAGGTCTTCTGGCAGGTGCATCGCTCGACCATCGTCAACATGGAACACGTGGCGGGCACGCGTCGCGACGATTCGGGAAGACTGTTCGTGCGGATGCGCGAGGGCGACACCGAACTCGCGGTGTCGCGCGCCTACGTGCATCGTTTCAGGCAGATGTAGCCACCGCACTACTGGCGATCCATGAACTCCTGGATCTTGCGGCTTTCCCAGTCGCGCCCTCGGCGCGAGAGTCGGGTATAGACCAGTACCCCGTGTATCGCAAGGCCAAGCCCCCACGCCAGCGTGGTGGTCAGCGGCCAGGGCCAGCCGTGCTCCGCATAGTGTGACCACGACGGGCTGGGGAAATAGAAGAAGCGCAACCACAGCCAACTGTTGACCACCACGTAGACCATCAGGTGGATATACCAGCCACGCAGCGCCCGTACCATGCGGCGCGCGCGCCAGTAGGCCCACGCTTCATCGCCAGCGTCGCGGGAGGGGGGAAACCTGGATTCGTGTCGCATCGGAAAACCTCGTCATCAATCGGTTGGGATGTGACAGGTATATGCCACGCCGCGCGCACATGCCAGAGGCGTGGGCCGAATCGACAGGAACACGACGCGACTGACAGGAAAGTGGTGTGAATGACTTGTCTGTTTTCGCGCCGGGCACAACAAATGGCGCGTAGACCCGCCGCAAACGGAGGGAGATTGCGGCGATGGCCGATGTGGCTTGATGGCTGTCAAGGCTGTCAATGCGGTGTGGGCGCTTAATCGATTGCGCTGCTCCGGCATGTGGTGGGGCAGGCAAACGGACTGCTCCCATGACCTTCCATACAACTCTCCCCCTCATCTCCCTGCTGGCTGCGTTCGCACTGACTGCCGGCGCTGGCGCGGCTGCCGCGCAGGAGCCGATCCAGCCCATCGTGGCGCACAAGGTGATCGATCCCGCGCGCGTCGAACTCGGCAAGAAGCTCTGGTTCGAGCCGCGGCTGTCGCGCTCGGGATTTATTTCGTGCAACTCGTGCCACAACCTCAGCATGGGGGGCTCGGACAACCTCAAGGTGTCGATTGGCGACAAGTGGCAGCAAGGTTCGATCAACTCGCCCACGGTGCTGAATTCGAGTCTTAACTTCGTGCAGTTCTGGGATGGCCGCGCAAAGGATCTCAGGCAGCAGGCGGAGGGGCCGATTGCGAATCCGGTGGAAATGGCCTTCACGCATGCGCTGGCCGTGGATACGCTGAAATCGATTCCCGAATATGTGAGCGAGTTCAAGAAGGTCTTCAAGACGGATCGCCTGACCATCGACGAAATCACGCGGGCCGTGGCCGCGTTCGAGGAAACATTGGTCACACCCAATGCGCGCTTCGACAAATGGCTCAAGGGCAATCGCGCGGCAATCGATGCGCAGGAACTGCGCGGTTATCAACTGTTCAAGTCCGCAGGTTGCGTGGCGTGCCACAGCGGCACCAACCTGGGCGGCTCGTCGTTCCAGAAGATGGGCCTGGTGGCGCCGTACAAGACAGGCAACCCATCGGAAGGACGCGCGGCCGTGACCGGCAAGGATGCCGATCGATTCAGCTTCAAGGTGCCTACGCTGCGCAACGTGGCGCTGACCTATCCGTACTTCCACGATGGCGAGGCGGCCACACTGACCGAGGCGGTGGATGTGATGGGTCGCCTGCAACTGGGCCGCACGTTCACGCCGCAGGAGAACGCGGACATCGTGGCTTTCCTGCATACGCTGACTGGCGATCAGCCTCGTCTCACGATGCCGATCCTGCCGCCGTCGCGGGACAACACACCCAAGCCCAAGCCGTTCGAATGACTGCGCCGATGTGCCGCAACCTCCGGCACGTTACGTAACACGTAACGGCGCCAACACGATGGGCCGCCCGTATCAAACGCGCGGCCCGTTTGTATTCCGAGGTGCGAAACGCATGGCGGGCGCGGGTTTGCGGGCCATGCGGTGCGAGCCTGGCCCGTGTGTTTGCAGCGCACGCTTCAATGGCACGGCGGTTGCCTTCTCGGTGTCCATCCCAACACAGAACGAGAGAGGGGCATCGTGCAGAAGGAACAATACTGGATTGGCGTGGTGGTCAGCGTGGCGGCGTTGCTGGGTGGATGTGCCAACGGGCATGATGGCAAGCCCGGTGCGACCGGATCGGCTGGCGTGCAGGGCGTACCGGGAGATGCCGGGGCCGCTGGTGCGACGGGTGCGACGGGTTCCACGGGGGCAACGGGTGCAACGGGTGCAACGGGTGCGCAAGGATCGCAGGGTGCGGCGGGTACTGCCGGTGCTACGGGTGCCACGGGGGCGACCGGCGCCGCAGGCGCTACAGGCGCTACGGGCGCTACGGGTGCTACTGGAGCGACTGGCTCTACAGGAGCGACGGGTCCTACCGGAGCCACTGGCCCGACAGGACCTACCGGCGCGACAGGACCTACCGGCGCGACAGGGCCAACCGGTCCGACACCGCTGGCCGAAGTCGGTGCGGTGGTCAGCAGTGTTGGCGATACCGTCGGCACGCTCGGCACGGGTCCGCTGGCGGCAGTGACGGCGCCAGTCGGATCGGCCGTCAAGCAGACCGGCAGCCTGGTGGGTGGCCTCTCGCCAACGGTGCTGGCCGATCCGGTCAATCAACTGCTGACTACCACCAACACGGCTATCGTGCCGTTGACCTCGGTCCTGGGCAACGCCACGCAGACCATCGGCGCCACGACCGGTCTTGGCGGCTCGCTCGATAATTTGCTGACGGCTGTAGGGGGCGTCGTGAATCAGACCGGTACGACGATTGCCCAGACCCACGTGCCGGTTGTGGGTGAGGTCGGCGGCATCGTGGCAACCGTGGGCACGGCGGTGTCGGCACTGGGCGGAGCGGTCGTGACGCCGGGCGGCACCTCGCCCGCGAATCCGCTGGCACCCGTCACCAGCCTGCTGGGCAGCCTCGGCGGCATAACGTCGCCGGGCGGGACCCTGCCAGGTGCGCCCGCCGTGCTGGCGCCGGTGAGCCATCTGGTGACATCGACCGTGGGCGCCGTCACGAACGCGACGGGCGGCGGCCCGCTTGCGCCGGTCCTGAAGCCGGTCACCGATGCACTGAAGGGTGCAACCGGCGGTGGCGGTACGGCCAGCCCGGTCAGCCCGGTTGGCAACCTGCCGATCGTCGGCGGCCTGCTCGGTACGCTCGCACCGCAGCGGTAGCGGTTGGTGCGATGGCTGGGTGCCCGGGTATGTCTCGGACACCCGCCATCCGATTCCCGCTACGACCGCACGCCGAACAATCCACGCCAGAACGAATCGAAGGTGCCGGTGTCCTGTCGTGGGTGTCGCTCTTCCTCGCTGGCGGATGCCGCCGCCTGTGGCGGTGCGTTGCGCGATTGCTGGAGCGCCCAGACGCTGTCCGCGACGCGCGCCGCCAGGCCGGCTTCGCAATCGCGACCGAGCAGGGCGCCAAAGATGACGTCGCGATTGTGTCCGAGGTCGGCAAAGCGCATGGCGATAGTCACCATGCGCTCGTAGTGTTCCTGCGCGATGCGCTGGGCTTCACGCTGGGCCGCGCGTTCCTGTTCTTCCTCGGCAGCGTGCTCGGCCTGCCAGCGCTGCATCTCGCGTTCGAAGACCTCGTCGTAGACCTGGCGCTGCACGGCATCGGAGAGGATGGCGTAAGCGTTGCGTACTTCCTGGAAGGCGTCGTGGGCCTCGGCTTCGCGGCCGAGGTTCCGGTCGGGATGCCATTTCATCGCGGCACGACGGTATGCGCGTCGGATCTCGTCCTGTGTGGCGTCGGATTGGACGCCGAGCGTGGCGTAGAGGGTGGTCATGGGCCGGAGGCTGCTGCGAGGGGACGGCGGGTGGGCGTTCATCCTAGCATGGGGTCGGACGCGTGGAATGACGCTGGCGTTTCATGGGCAGATCTGCCAACATTGCGCCCCCTTACAGACCCGGCAAATCACCGCAGTTGCATCATGGCCTCACGAAAAGCACATCACGCCACAGGCTGGGCGGCGGCCGTCATCGCCGTCGCCGTGGCCTGCAAGCACGGCATCGGCGGGTGGCACTGGATGAGCGCGGCGGTGTTCGTGGCAGCGGTGCTGGGCAGCACGGCGCCCGACTGGATGGAAGTGGCGTGGTGGTCGAAGTCGCGCCGCCTGTGGATCACGCATCGGACCTGGACGCATTGGGGCGTGGCGTGGCTCGGTCTGCTGGCGTGGTCATACACGGCGTTGGGCACGCATGCCATTGCGGCGCCCGCATTCGGCTTTGCCTGCGGGGGCGTCATGCACCTGCTGGCGGACTGGCCCAACCCGCTTGGTGTGCCCTGGATCGCGGGGCGTCACTCGTTGAAGTTGTGGAATAGCGGACGCTGCGACCTGATCGTCGTTGCCGCCTCATGGATGATCGCGCTGGTGGTGTCCGATGACCTCTGGTTTCAGGGGCGCCACAGTCTCGCGCTGCTCCATCACCTCGGCTTGGGATCGATTTCTTTCTAAAGCCTTTCATCGAATGGCTTTCAGACAGCGGCGCGAACAATATGTTCATCGGCAAGGATGAAACGCATTGTTGTTGCAAATGCATATTGCGCCGCCGCAAAGCTGCCTTATTCTTTCCTCCACAGTCGCTCAGATTTGTTTGGAGGTAAAGCCATGAACCACACCGTGTTTGCCCAACAACCGCCCGTTCGTACCCAGGCCGATGAGCCGGTCACCGCGCTCCAGCACCAGGACATCGTGGCCGCTTTCACGGCGCAGCCCGGCGGCCCGGTGGCATTGCTCCACATGCTTTACCCGCGCACCGATGCGCGCACGCATCGCAGCCTCGACATGCTTGTCAGCGCGTTGCAGAACCACGGCCTGCACGATGTGGCCGCGCTGGTGGCGTCCGAAGCGCATTACCTCGCATTCCGCAACGCGCCGCAGGCATGGCGCGCACTCAATGAAATCCGCCATGACTCGCTGGCCATCGGCGTGCATGTCTACTACCGTGGCCTGCGCGGTGACGCCGCGGAGAAGCTGCTCGATGCCGATGCGCATCGGCTGCATCACTAAGTCCGGATCAGCAACGCGACTGGCAGCATCGCGAACACATCCCGAGCGCGCAGCCATCCCGCTTGTGCGCTGACGGCATTGCCGGTCAGCGCATCCAGCCATTGCACGTCGCCATCCCCATCGCCGATGTGAATGCCCGTATCGCGCCAGCAGTGCGGCGGGATACGGGGCAGCGACGGGTCTACATGGCGAGCGGCCAGTCGTGTGACCGCAACCACGGCCTGCGCGTTGCCCTGACGGCGCCGGAAGGCCAGCACGCTTTGCGCCAGTTCGCCGCTGGCCTGTAGCGGTTCGTAGCTGCCTTGGGCGAACAGGGATGGATGTTCGCGCCGCACGGATAACGCCGAGCGGATCAATTGCTGCTTGATGCGGCCGTCGCGCCAGCGCGTCAGCCATTGCGCCCAGCCGGCGCGGCATTCGAGTTGGTTGCGAAGCCTTGCATAGTCGGGCGCGCGCCGATTGTCGGGATCGACCAAGCTGAAATCCCAGCCTTCGTTGCCCTGGTAGCGATCCGGCACGCCAGGCGCGGTCAGTTGCAACAGCGACTGTGCGAGGCCATTGAGTGCGGCACACGGGCCGATGCGTTCGGCAAAGCGGCCGATGTCTTCCAGCACGCTTTGCGCGTCGCCCATCGCCAGCGCAGGCAGGAATGCCTCGCTCGCCGACTCGTAGGCCAGGTCGGGATGCGTCCAGCTGCCATGCCGCTTGGCCTCGCGAATGGATTTCTGCTGCCACGCCAGGATGCGGTCGATGAAATCCTTTTGCGCGTTTTCCGTTGAGAGCGATTGAGAATCGGCGGGCCACGCGCCGATCAGCGTTTGATAGAGCATCAGCCGGTCCACGCCATCGGGGCCGTGTGGCGAGGCCAGCAGCAGCGGGGCGAGTCGCGCTTCCCAGCCGGCCACGGCTTCGGCCCATTCCTCCGCGAGTTCGCTCAATACCGCCAGCCGCATGCGGGCATCCTCGCCACGCTTGTGATCGTGCGTGGCCACGGCCAGCATGCCGTGCGGCCAGTGTTCGCGTCGTGTCTGCATGCGAGCGTGAAATCGCTCGGGCGCCATGGCGATCGTGCCCGGATCACTGCCTACCTCATTGCGCGACAGCAGCCGGCCATAGCGATAGAACGCGGTGTCCTCGGTGGATTTCGCGGCCAACGCGGGCATGAGTTGCTGCAGCTTCGTGCGGATGGCGATGGCGGGTTCGTCATCTCCCTCGTCGCGCAGAAAGCCGAGAATGAAATCGAGTGCGGCCGTTTCATCGGGTGCCAGATGCAGACGGGCATGGTTGGCCGCGGTGCCGATCATCTCGGCGTCGAACGTGGTATCGCGAGGATGATCGGCCGGTGTCGATGCGTAGTAGCTGCGATACACCGGGATCTCGCAGAGGAACGCGGTCAATGCATGGCGCAGTGCATGCAGTGTGAGATCGCGCGTGCCGGGATTGGCGCGCGCCACGGTGTGCAGCCGGTGGCAGACGCCATCGAATTCTGCCACGAGATGTCGCGCCAGCACCCGGTGTCGTCCTGCATGCACATAGGCCGAGAACGGACGCGCTTCGCCGCTGATCTGCATCCACAGCATGTTCAGCGGCGCTTCGCCATGGGTGTCGTGCAGCACGGCGCTCACCTCGTCCATGAAGTCATAACCCGTGGTGCCATCCACCTGCCAGTTGGGCGGCAGTGGCTCGTGCTCGCCGAGGATTTTTTCGATTACGAGCCATGGATGCATGCGCGCGAGGTCGCCGGGCCGGCCCGGGCGCAGGGTATCGAGCCGCTCGCGCACGCGCTGGCAATAGCGGGCCGGGTCGGCCAGACCGTCTACGTGGTCGATGCGCAGTCCGTCGATCCAGCCTTCGCGATACAGGCGGAAGACCAGTGCATGGACGGCCTCGAACACATCGTCGGCTTCTTCGCGCACGCCAGCCAGTTCGGTGATTTCAAAGAACCGTCGCCGGTTCAGCGTGGCCGCGCCCGTGCGCCACCACGCGAGCCGGTAGTGCTGGCGCTCCAGCAGACGATGCAGCGCGGCAGTGTCTTCGGGAAGCGTATCCACACCGGGTGGCAAGGTCAGCGGCAATACGAGATCACCGTATTGCAGCATCGATTCGCCAGCATCGTTCCAGCGCGTGGTGAAACGGCCCGCGTTCAGCGCGTCCCAGTACGGATCGCCAAGGATCGGCAGCAGCACCTTGCCGCGCAAATCGGGGTCGGGTGATTGCCAGTCGATGTCGAAATAGTGCGCGTACTCGCTTTGCGTGCCATGGGCGAGGACATCGCGCCACCACGCGTTGTGCGTGGCATCGGCGGCCATGTGGTTCGGCACGATGTCGATCACGATGCCCAGTCCCGCGTCACGGGCGCGCCGGGCCAGCGAAAGAAAACCTTCTTCGCCGCCGAGCTCCGGATTGATGCGAGTGAAGTCGATCACGTCGTACCCGTGCGTGGAACCGGGCCGCGCCGCAGTGATCGGGGAGAGATAGAGGTGGCTGATACCGAGCCCCGCGTAGTAAGGCACCAGCGACTCGGCATCGGCAAACGTGAACGCGGCGTGCAACTGGAGCCGCGCCGTGGCGCGGGGCACCCCGGCGTGAGTCAGATCGGCAGCTTCGTTCATGGCACCATCAGGCGGGATGCAGACAGGTAATGCAGCAGTGTTCCGGCAAGGTGCCAGCGCTGAGTTGGGCAACGGCGCCGGACTGGCTCGCATGCAGCATGCGACCTCCATCGCAATTGACGACCACAGGTTCCTCGCCAAGGTTAAGCCAGATCGACAAGCGGCTACCGTCGCCCAGTTGCCAGCGTGCCACCAGTGCCTTGTCCGCGAGCAGCGTCACGCCGAGCGAACGGCTGCCTTGCAGGCGCGGCATGATCTCGTTTCGACGGATCGACAGCAACTCGCCGTAGTAGTGATTCCACGCGCGGCAATAGCCGTCGGTGTCATCGCAAACCGGCCGCGACTGCTCGAAGGTTTCCGCGGCATTGGGATCGGGAATGCGCGCGGCGTCGGCCTCATTGCGGAACGCAGCGGATGCACCAAATTCACGCCGCCGTCCGTCGCGTACGGCCTGCGCCAGCTCGGGCGGATGGTCGGTGAAGTACAGGAACGGCGTGCGCGCGCCATGTTCCTCGCCCATGAAGACGAGCGGAATCTGCGGGCACAGCAATTGAAGCGCCACCGCCGCGCGCAGTGCCTCGGCTTCGGCCAGTGCCGCGAGCCGTTCGCCAAAGGCGCGGTTGCCAGTCTGGTCGTGGTTCTGCAGGAACATCACGAACGATGTGGGAGAGAGCGATGCGCTGGGCTGGCCACGCCGGACTTCGCGGCCTTGCAGGGGACCATCGCCGTCGTCGCCACCCATGCCGCTGCGATGCGGCGATACCTCGCCTTGCCATGCAAAACCCTCGGCAAGAATGCGTGCGAGGTGATGCAGGGCGGGCGTGCCGAGAGAAGCGGGCGGCGTGGCGCCGGGCAGGGCCTGCTGATACTCGCGGTAGTAGCCGTCGTGCTCGCCGGTCAGCAGCACGTGCAGCGCATGGTGGGCATCGTCGTTCCACTGCGCGTCATAGCCGGCATTGAGCAGCGCGGCGTCGTTGTGGTCGTTCTCCAGAACCAAATGCAGATATCGGCCCGGCAGGCATGCGCGCAGTTGCCTGGCGAGTTGCGGCAGCCATCCTTCGTCTTCGATAGCATGTACGGCATCGAGCCGCAGTCCGTCGAAGCGGAATGATTCCAGCCAGTAGCGCGCGTTCTCGCCAAAGAAGCGGCGCACCTCGGCGCGGCGGAAGTCGATGGCCGGGCCCCATGGTGTCTGGCGATCGTCGCGGAAGAACGCGCTCGCGTAGCGATGCAGGTAGTTGCCTTCCGGTCCGAAGTGGTTGTAGACCACATCGAGCAAGACCATCATCCCCAGTCCATGCGCGGTATCCACCAGCGTGCGCAGTTCGTCAGGCGTGCCATAGCTGTGCTCGGGGGCGAACGGCAGTACGCCGTCGTACCCCCAGTTGCGCGCCCCCGGAAATTCCGCGAGCGGCATCAGTTCGATGGCGGTGAAGCCGAGCGAAGCCAGCCGGTGCAGTTGCGCAGTGGCGCCGGCGTAACCACCGCTCAATCCCACGTGCATTTCGTAGACGACGGCTTCGTGCCATGGGCGTCCGCGCCATTCTGTGTGACGCCACGCGAACGAATCCGTCTCGGTGGCCGGCAGGCACACCACGCTGGCGCCATGGACATCTTCGGCCTGCTGGCGAGATGCGGGATCGGGGACGATGGTGCCGTCGTCGAGCCGGAACCAGTAGCGCGCGCCGTGGCAGCACGGCGCGGCACCTTCGTACCAGCCATCGTCGCGTGCCACCATGGGCGTGGGCGGCAGTCCGGCCACTTCCACGCGCAGCGCCTGGCCCTGTGCCGCGGCATCCGGTGCCCAGAGCCGGAACAGGACCCGGCCATCGGCCAGCCTGACGGGACCGAAGCGATAGGCTTCCTCGCCGTCTTCGCCGCAAGGAATCAGGCGCGCATCGGCGCCCAGGGTTTGCCAGTTGGGTCCGGGCGGCGTGCCCGGACGCGTAGCCATCGGTGCAGCGGTCATCATGATGCGCTACCTCAAAGCAAGAGTCAGGGCGACCCGGTCAGGCCGGCGAGGGCGCCGTACCGGACTGGGCGGGAGACAGCACGGGCGCCTCGGGCATCGCCACGGGACGGCCCTTGCGCACGGTGTCCACCACCGGTGCGACGGGTTCCGACACAGGGTCCACCACAGGCAGCGTGGCGAGTGCGGGATTGAGCGCGCCATACATTGCCAGATACTGGCGCGCGGGATTCTCCCAGCCGAAATCGGTTTGCATGCCGGTGCGCTGCAGGCTGCGCCAGTGCCGCGTGCGGCCATACCATCCTAGTGCACGCGCGATGGCCGAGCGCATGGCTTCGACACTTTCGCCATCGAAGACGATGCCATTGGCGCGAGCGGCGGGCGCGGCTTCGTCGCCCACGTCGCGCACGGTGTCGGCCAGGCCACCCACGCGCGAGACGATGGGCACGGTGCCATAGCGCATCGCGTAGACCGGTGTGAGCCCGAACGGCTCGAAGCGGCTGCCATGCAGCAGCATATCGGCCCCCGCGTGCAACAGGTGCGCATCTTCCTCGCGATAACCAATGGAGACGCCCACGCGTTGCGGATACTTCTGTGCAAGCGCCACGAATGCGGCTTCCAGCCTGGGGTCTCCGCAGCCGAGTACCGCGAATTGCACGTCTGCGTGCGTATGCAGCGCGGCCTCGATGGCATGAAGCGCCACATCGGCCATCTTCTGATGCGTCAGCCGGCTACCCATCGCGACGATGGGGCGGTCTGGGTCTTGCGACAAACCATGACGGGCCTGCAGTGCAGCCTTGCATGCGCGCTTGCCGGCGAGCGAACGTGCATCGTAGCGCTGTGGCAGCAAGCGATCTGTCCTGGGCGACCATGCCGAGGTATCCACACCATTCGGGATCGCGCCCAGGACATCGGCGCGGTGATTGAGCAAACCATCGAGGCCGTGTCCAAAGTGCGGCGTGAGCACCTCGCGTGCATAGGTGTGGCTTACGGTGGTCACGCGGTTGGCGTAGCGGATGCCGGCCTTCAGGAAATTGAGCTTGCCCCAGAACTCGATGCCGTCCGGCGTGAGGTAGCTGGCAGGAATGCCCAGCGTGGGGGCCATCTCCATCGGAAACACGCCCTGAAAGGCCAGGTTATGGATCGTGCAGGCCGAGGGGATGTCGATGCCGCGCGCGTGCATCAGCAGTGGTGTCAGCCCCGCATGCCAGTCGTGTGCGTGGACGAGGGCCGGTACGGGCAAGGGTGTCTCGCCAGCGGCGATGGCCGTGGCGGCGTGCGCCAGTGCCGCAAAGCGCTGGGCGTTGTCGCAGAAATCGCGGCCGGTGGCGTCAACATAGAGCGACCCGGGCCGGTCGTAAAGCGACGGGCAATCGAGGAAGACCACGTACACGCCCGAATCGGGCAGCAGACCGTGCATGAGCCGTGCGGGACTATGGCCCGGCGGCAGTGCCATCGGCAGCCGGATCGCGCCGAGACTGCGAAGATCGCGCGCCTCGGCCATTGCGCGCGGATAACCAGGCATCAGGATGGTGACGCTGGCGCCACGCTGCTGTAGCGCGATCGCCAATCCACCTACTACATCCGCCAGCCCGCCGGTCTTGGCCAGGGGATGGGCTTCCGCCGCCACAAACAAGATGTTCGCGTTCAAGGTGAGACTCCGCTCGATTGTTGTTATGCCTGGCCACTGCTTTGGCTTGATGCCCGGCCGTCCGGAGACGACGCGAGCGAACAACAATGCGAACTTTGTGCCAGCTTGCTGCACTGCGCGATGGCCGCTTCAAATCGGGCGGCGGCGGGCGGAGACGCCCGCCGCGCCGCAACATCCGTGCAACCTCGATGTATAAGCTGCCCGCGCGGTTGTAGAAAGTGCCGCAGCGGGCAGCGTCTGCCGGCGCGGGCTTTCCTATTTGCAGCGCTCGCTGAAGCTATCGACGCCTTCCATGCTGTCCGCGATTCGGCGCGGTCCCTGGACATGGCCGCTGGACCGCCGCAGCAGGCAGACCGGCACTGGATCCACGTGCCAGACGCGCTCGCAATATTCGCGAATGGCGCGATCCGAGGAAAAGCGGCCCGAGCGTGCAGACGACAGCACGGACATGCGCTGCCAGCGCTCGGTGTCGAGATAGGCCGTGGAGACCTCGCGCTGGCATTGCAGGTACGACGCGAAGTCCGCCATCAGCATGTAGGGGTCATGCTGCAGCAGGCCGTCGAACAGGGGACGGAACACGGCTGCGTCGCCCTTCGAGAAGAAGCCGTGCTGCACGAGGTCTACCACCGCGCGCAGTTCCGGGCTGCTTTCATAGTAGCTGGACGGGTGGTAGCCGGCTGCGCGCAGCGCATAGACCTCGGTAGCGTTGAGTCCGAAGGGGAAGAAGTTGTCGGCGCCGATGGCATCGCGCAATTCGATGTTGGCGCCGTCCATCGTGCCGATGGTGATGGCGCCATTCATGGCGAACTTCATGTTGCCGGTACCCGACGCTTCCTTGCCTGCCAGCGAAATCTGCTCGGAGACATCGGCGGCGGGGTAGATCTTCTGCCCGTACGTGACGTTGAAATTGGGCAGGAACACTACCTTGAGCCGGTCGCGTACCTGCGGGTCGCGATTGACCACCTCGGCCACCGACGTCACAAAGCGGATCATCAGCTTGGCGTAGTGGTAGCCCGGCGCGGCCTTGCCGGCGAACAGGAACGTGCGCGGCACCACCTCGGCGTGCGGGTCTGACTTGATCTGGTGATAGAGCGCGATGATGTGCAGCACGGCCAGATGCTGGCGCTTGTACTCATGAATGCGCTTGACCATCACGTCGAACATCGACGAAGGATCGACGATCACGCCCGTGGTTTCGCGGATGACGTGCGCCAGGTCCTGCTTGTTGGCGTGGCGCACGGCCTGCCACTGCTCGCGGAAGCTGGCGTCGTCGGCAAACGGTTCAAGGGCCTGCAAGCGGTCGAGGTCCTTGATCCAGCCGTCACCGATGGCCTCGTTGATCAGGCGCGTCAGTCGTGGATTCGAGAGTGCGAGCCAGCGGCGGGGCGTGACGCCATTGGTGATGCTGGTGAACTTGTCGGGCCACATCGCGTGGAAATCCTGCAGCACGTCCTCGCGCATGAGCCGCGAATGCAGTTCGGCCACGCCGTTGACCGCGTGGCTGCCCACGCAGGCGAGGCCCGCCATGCGCACGTAGCGCCCGCCCTGCTCGTTGATCAGGGAAAGCCGTGCCAGCCGCGTCTCGTCGCCATAGAAGCGGATGCGCACCTCGTCGAGGAATCGCGCGTTGATCTCGTAGATGATTTCGAGATGGCGCGGCAGGATGCGCTGGAACAGGTCGAGCGGCCATTGCTCCAGCGCCTCGGGCAGCAGCGTGTGATTGGTATAGGCAAACGCGTGCCGCGTGATGTGCCAGGCATCGTCCCAGGCAAGGTCGTGGTCGTCCACCAGCAGCCGCATCAGTTCCGCAATACCCACGGCGGGGTGGGTATCGTTCAACTGCACGGCGAACTTCTCGTGAAAGCGCGTGACCGGAATGCCGTGCGTGGCCAGCAGCCGCAGCATGTCCTGCAGCGAGCACGCCACGAAGAAGTATTGCTGCTCCAGCCGCAGTTCCTTGCCCTGCACCGTTTCGTCGTTGGGGTACAGCACCTTGGTAAGGTTCTCGGACGTGACTTTCTTGTTCACCGCGCCCAGGTAATCGCCCCGGTTGAAGGTGTGGAAGTCGAACGCCTCGGTGGCTTCCGCACGCCAGAGCCGCAGCGTGTTGACCGTATTGACGCGGTAGCCGAGGATCGGGGAATCGAACGGCACGCCCACCACGGTCTTCTCCGGCACCCAGCGCACGCGGTAGCGGCCCCGGTCATCGGTGTACCGCTCGGTATGCCCGCCCAGCCGCACCTGCACAGCCCATTCGGACCGCTGGATTTCCCACGGATTGCCATGGCGCAGCCACGTGTCGGTGGTTTCCACCTGTTGGCCGTCGATCAGGCTCTGGTGGAAGATGCCATATTCGTAACGGATGCCGTAGCCGAGCGCGGGAATTTCCAGCGTGGCCAGGGAGTCCATGAAACAGGCAGCCAGACGGCCCAGGCCGCCGTTGCCAAGACCGGGTTCGTCCTCGTGCGAGAGGATGTCGTCGAGGTCGAGGTCAAGCGTGGCCATGGCCGCGCGCACCTCCTCGACGATGCCGAGGTTGACGAGGTTGTTGCCCAGATGCGGACCCATCAGGAATTCGGCGGACAGGTAAGCCACCGTGCGCGATGGCTGCATCTGGTATGCCTCGGCCGTGCTGATCCAGCGTTGCACCAGACGGTCGCGCACAGTGTGCGCCAGTGCCTGGTAGAGATCGTTGCCGCTGGCGTGCCCGGGCAGCTTGCCCTGCGTGTAGAACACGTGATCGAGGAACGCGCGCCGGATCGTGGCACTCGACATCGCGGTGCGCGTGTCGTCACCATGTTCGCCGTGCGGCGCACCCGAATGGGTGACAGGGGACTGCATTTCGCGGATTGCATCTGCAGGGTCCGGCCGCAGCCGGGATGCATCGGTCATTTGCGGAACTCCTCGGCAGGTGTCAGGTGGATTGGTACTACGGTTAACAGATTCAAGCCAGTGAAAGGTGTGGAGGACCCAGCCGCACCGGGCTGGTATGGAAAATGCTCTGAGGAAGACCTTCCCGAAAGCGCTTTCCGTCGGCGTGAACGATCACGCCAATCGTTTCCCGAACTATTGCGAGGCGCGCCATGGCGACCCATATTCCGCACGATCCGGTGCGCCGGCCCGACCGCCGGCCAGACCAGAGCCCCGACCACAACAAGGAAAAGGGTGACCAGCCGGCGCGCAACTTGCCGGACAAGCATCCGCCGCCGCCTTCCGCGGTGGCGCGTACCCGTGCAGAACGTGCGAGCGGCTGACTGGTTGACCGTACCGGTGGCTGTAAAACTTGCAAGCCGTGCGCGCTGCGAGCACATCGGTGTTGCGCTACCGCCTATGATGAGAGGGTGATGCGCCGGCCATGACGCCCGCACACGACCGTTCGCCCCGCTTCCGAGAAAAGCAGCGCCCACGCCATAAGAGAGGGACCCCCCATGTCTAAACGGGAGACGGCTCGCCTGACGCCGGTTGCCGCATCGCGTCACGTGCCGCCCGCGCTGCATAGCGCAGACAGTACGATGGAAACCACGCCGTGGCAGACCTGGATCGACGCGCTGGACGACACTGCAGTCTTCGAGACCACTGCCAGCGGCGCAGTGCGCAACTGGAGCGAGGCCGCGCGCAAGGTCTTCCTGTATGACGCGGACGAAGTGCTGGGTTGGCACCTCTCGCGATTCCAACCTCCAGGGAAGGACACGACGGACACCACGGAGGCCATGTTCCAGGCGTTCGCCAACGCACGGGCCGATGGCCGCGCCCGGTTCAAAGGCTGGCAGGC
Organism: Cupriavidus sp. DL-D2; assembly: GCF_039710735.1. Classification (NCBI taxonomy): domain Bacteria; kingdom Pseudomonadati; phylum Pseudomonadota; class Betaproteobacteria; order Burkholderiales; family Burkholderiaceae; genus Cupriavidus; species Cupriavidus sp. DL-D2. Next base: position 37,837 of record NZ_JBDKXK010000015.1, read on the forward strand.
CCGACGCGATGGCAGCATCTTCGTGGCGGAAACCACGTTGACTGCGCAACCCGATGGCTATGTCGTGGTCTGCCGCGACATCACGGTGGAATACGCAGCCGGAGAACAGGCCGCCAACGCCGAGGCCCGGTCTGGGCAATTGCTCGACGTGCTGGATAAATTCGTGGCGTGCGCGGTGTGCGAACTCAGTGTCGAAGGCGAAATCCGGAGCTGGAGTGCGGGTGCGCAGTCGCTCTTTGGCTATACCGCCGCAGAAGTCGCTGGCAGTGCGGTGGGTGTGCTCTATCCACGGCGACCGGATGGGCAGCCGGGCGAGGCGGCTTCGCTGGAGGCGGTGCGTGGCAAGGGCGAGTGGGTGGGCGAAGAACGCTTGCAGCACCACGACGGCGCCATGCTGCGTTGCGAAGTCCGCCAGGTGTTGCAGCGCGATAGCCACGGCAGCGTCAGCGGCATCCTGTGGACGGCGCGCGATATGTCGGATACCGCGCGGCTGGCCGAACTCGAACATGCGGGGCATCGTGTGCAGGCGTTCCTGGCGATCCTGGCCCATGAGTTGCGCAATCCGCTGGCGCCCATCCGCAATGCGGTGGACGTGATCCGGCTGATTCCCGTCAGCGATCCGCGCATCCGGCATTGCTCGGAAATCATCGGCCGGCAACTCCACCTGCTCACGCGGCTGGTGTCCGATCTCATGGATGTGGGTCGTGTCACCAGTGGCAAGCTCAAGGTGCAGCCTGTGCCCATTCTCTACAACGAGGTGGTGTCCGCTGCCGTGGAGGCCATGCGTCCAGCCATCGAGAATGCGGCCCAGCAACTTGCCGTGGCGCTGCCGTCCGGACCGGTGTTCGTCAACGGCGACGCAGAGCGCCTGGAACAGGTCATGTCGAACCTGCTCAGCAATGCCTCCAAATACACGGCGCGGGGCGGTGCCCTTGCGGTGACGGTCCGGGTCGCGGACGCCAACGTGATCACGTCGATCGCTGACAACGGACGCGGCATTGCGCCGGCTGCGCTGGACCGCATCTTCAGCCTGTTTGCGCAGGAGGGCGATGACACCGCGCGCACCGGACTCGGCATCGGACTGGCGCTGGCGCGCGCAATTGTCGAAGCGCACGGCGGCGTGATACAGGCCACCAGTGCGGGCGAGGGTCATGGCAGTACGTTCACGGTGATCCTGCCCCAGGTAGAGATGGACGGTGCCAATGTCCCGCGCGCCACCATGGGCGAATGCGCGGGCAAGCGCATCCTGATCGTCGACGACAGCATGGATTCCGCCGACAGCATGGCAGAGCTGCTGACCGTGCTGGGCCATGAAGCGCGCCCCGTCTACACGGGCATGCGGGCGGTGGAGCTGGTGCGTGAATTCGCACCCGATGTGGTGCTGCTCGACCTGGAAATGCCCGACATGAGCGGCTTCGAAGTGTTGCCGCTGCTGCGCGCCGCCCACACGGGCATGCGTGTCTTTGCGCTGACCGGACGCGGGACGGTCGAGGATCGCCGCCGCACGGAAGCTGCGGGATTCGACGCGCATCTGGTCAAGCCGCTGACCGTCGACGCCCTGTGCCGCGCGCTGCAATCCTCGGGTGCCGAAGGGAACGACGCCGGGGCGCATTGACATCGTCGTCATATCGCCTCGCCCCGTAGCGCGGCAATGCGGCCGCGCACATCGTTGCGCGAGAACGTGTCACGCACGGTGGGGTCCAGGCGGCGTTGCCAGTTGGGATGCGCGTCGATGGTGCCGGGCAGGTTGGGTTGTTCGCGCAGCGCAAGCAGGTCTTCCACGGGCACCAGCCGCAACGGCGTGGCGGCACGGCCCAGCCAGGCAAGGATGGCTTCCACCGGGGCGGCGTCAGGGCCGGGTTGCGCGCCACGCACCGCATTGGCTTCGCACATCGCTCGCCACAACGCGCCGCGCTCCTGTGCACGCGCATCGAGCAGGTCGGCCTCGGTGTCGTGCTCGCCCAATTGATGCAACCGCGCTCGCCACCGGATGTCGTTGCCCGACCACCAACCCACGATCGTGGGCAAGTCGTGCGTGGTTGTCGTGGCGATGGCCTGCGTCGGCCATTGATCGGGTGGCAGGAATGGCGCGATCACCGGTTCGGCCGCCGTGGGTGCCTCCGTTGCAGCGGGAGTTTCACCCTCCGCTTCGTCCTCTTCGCTGGCCTTGCGTTCGAACCACAGCACGTCGATGCCCAGCACGCCGCGCGCCGACAGTGCGGCGTTCAGGGTCTCCGGCACGGTCCCCAGGTTTTCTCCGATGATGATGGCGCGATGCCGCCACGATTCGATGGCGACGAGCCGCAGCATGTCGTCGAGCGGATAGGTGAGATAGGCACCCTGGCTGGCTGGCGCGCCCGCAGGCACCAGCCACATGCGCGCCAGTCCGAGCACGTGGTCGATGCGCAACCCGCCTGCATGGGCGAGGTTGGCGCGCAGCATTTCGATCAATGCGGCATAACCATGGCGCCGCAGTCCACGCGGCGAAAACACTGCCACGCCCCAGTCCTGCCCCAGCGGGTTGTAGAGGTCGGGCGGCGCGCCCGCGTGAAAGCCGTTCAGGATCTCCGATTGCCGGGTCCATGCGTGGCTGCCACCGGGATCGGTGCCCACTGCCAGATCCGCAATCACACCGATCGCCATGCCCGACCGCCGCGCGCATTGCTGCGCGGATTCGAGCCCTTCGGACGTCAGCCATTGCAGAAAGGTGTGGAAGCCGATGGCATCGGCATGCGTGGCGGCGAATGCGGTGACGGCGGCCGCATCGGGACTCCGTAATGTTTCGGGCCACTGGCGCCAGTCGGCTGCCGTGTCAGGCGTCTCGCGCATGCGATCCGCCTGGATGGCCTCGAAGCATGCATGCGCCAACAGCGCCTTGCCGCCGCGTGCGCGGAATGCGGAGAACGCTTGCTGCTGCGATGGCGTGAGCAGCGCGTCGTGCCGATCCCATAGCCAGCGCAGCACCGCCAGGCGCAGTGCGGAGACGGCCGTCCAGTCGATCTCGGTGCGCGCTTCGGCGTCCGCGAATGGCGAGCCGAGGGCGAGTGCCGCAATAGCCTGCGCCACGGCATCGTCACCGAACACGTGTGCGGGGTCGGCGTAGAGCGGGTTGAAAAGGATGCGGCTCGATGGCGCGTAAGGGCTGTAGCGTCCAGGCAGCGCGGAGAAGCCCGCATGCAGCGGATTGATCGCCACGGCATCGGCGCCGGCCTGTGCGGCAGCTTCGGCGCACTGCGCGAGCGTGGTGAGGTCGCCAAGGCCGCGCGACGCGCCATGACGCAGGCCATAGAGTTGCACGGAAAGGCCCCATGGCCTGGTGGCGATCACGCGGCGCGGCGAATCGGCCAGTGCATCGGCTACGCCAAAGCAGCGCGGCGGTGCAATGGCGAGCGTGGTCTCCACATCGCCCAGCCGCAGATGGTGGTAGCCCCATTGCGAAACTGGCGCGATTTCCATCTCGCCATTGGCCTTGCGATGCGCGATGCCTTCGACAATGCTGCCATCTTCCAGCGTCAGGCGATACGGACGCTGGGGCATGGTGTGAATCCACGGCACGCTGACGGGCTGTCCCAGATCTGCGGTGATCAACGGCGGCAGCGGATGCGCGGCATCGTCGGCAGCCAGCCAGGCGCGCGATGCCTCGCATTCACCCGGTGTGCTGCATGGCAATTCGAGCGCGGTCAGCACCGTGTGCAGCGCGTCGTCGGACAGCGTCTGTGGACGGTTCCAGGCGTCGCGCCACTGCAATTGCAGCCCGGCACGTTCGGCCAGATCGCGAAGTGGTCCGTTGGTACTCATGAATGGCGGCTCACGATGAAGGGTCCTCTTCGCGCGGCACGGCGGCCGACAACAACGCCAGGCCATGTGCCGCCACCTTGTAGGCAGGGCGGCCTTCCGCATCGAGCGCCACGGGTTCGTCTTCGAGATCGGGCGCGGCACTGTCGAATAGCAGGCGCCAATCCTCGCCCGGCGTGGGCATGCGGAAGAACACGTCCTCATGGCTCGCATTGAGGCACAGCAGGATGACCTCGACTTCTTCCTCGCGGCTATGCGTGGCGCGACGCAGTGCGAGCGTGCGGTCTTCGGCATTTGCCCACTGATCGCTGCTGAGTTCGTTGCCATCGGGACCGAACCAGGCGATGTCGGGCAGGCCCGGTGCCGGTTGCGAGCGGCCATGCACGAAGCGGTTCTCGGTAAGCACGGGCAGTTGCCGGCGCAGCGCCAGCAGGCGGCTGACCACGCGCATCATGGGCGCATTGGCCGGACTGGCGGCATCGTCCCAGTTCAGCCACGACAGTTCGTTGTCCTGGCAATACGCATTGTTGTTGCCGCGCTGGGTGCGTCCCCATTCGTCGCCGGCGGTGATCATCGGCGTGCCCTGCGAGAGCAGCAGCGTGGCCATCATCGCGCGTGCTACGCGGCTGCGTGTCTCCAGGATGCCTTCGTCGTCCGTCGGGCCTTCCACGCTGCCGTCTGCGCTCCAGTTGGCGCTGGCGTTGTCGTCGTTGCCGTCCCGGTTGTCCTCGCGGTTCTCCTCGTTGTGCTTGTGCGCATAGCTGACCACGTCGGCCAGCGTGAAGCCGTCATGCGCGGTGATGAAGTTCAGGCTTGCCCATGGCTTGCGATGGCGATGATCGAACAGATCTGCCGAACCCGTGATGCGCGCGGCCAGTTCGCCGCGCTGGCCCGCGTCGCTGCGCCAGAAGCGGCGTACGTTGTCGCGGAACTTGTCGTTCCATTCGGCAAAGCCGGGCGGATGGTTGCCCACCTGATAACCGCCGGGTCCAAGATCCCAAGGTTCGGAAATCAGCTTGGTGCGCGACAGGACCGGGTCTTGCAGGATGGCGTCGAAGAACCCCGAGTTGGGATCGAAGCCATGCGGCTCGCGCCCCAGCGTGCTGCCAAGGTCGAAGCGGAAGCCGTCCACGTGGAAGTTCTCCACCCAGTAGCGCAGGGAATCCATGACCATCTGCAGCACGCGCGGATGCGAGAGATTCAGCGTGTTGCCGCAGCCGGTGTCGTTGATGTAGTGGCGCTCGTCGCCGGGCACCAGCCGGTAGTAGCTGGCGTTGTCCAGGCCGCGCCATGACATCGTCGGCCCCAGCTCATTGCCTTCGCAGGTATGGTTGTAGACCACGTCGAGCAATACCTCGATGCCTGCCGCATGCAGCCGGCGGATGGCGATCTTGACCTCGTGGTGCTGGCGGCCGGACAGGTAGAGCGGTTCCGGCGCGAAGAACGAGAGCGTGTTGTAGCCCCAGTAGTTGCGCAGGCCCCGCTCGATCAGGAAGCGGTCCTGCAGGAACGCGTGGATCGGCAATAGCTCGATGGACGTGACGCCGATGCGATGCAGGTGGTCGATGAAGCGCGGATCGGCCAGCGCGGCAAAGGTGCCGCGATACTGCGGCAGCAGGTCCTCGCGCAACATCGATGCGCCACGCACGTGCACTTCATAGATCGAGGTTTGCGGCCACGGGTGTTGCGGCGGGCGGTCGTCGCCCCAGTTGAAACTCTGGTCGACGACGATGCCCTTGGGCATGGTCGGCGCACTATCGCGGCGGTCGGGTGTGAGGTCCGCGCGCGGGCTGTTGAGGCGGTAGCCGAACAGCGCGTCAGACCAGCGCACCGGGCCGCTCAGGGCGCGGGCATAAGGGTCGAGCAGCAGCTTGTGTGGATTGAACCGATGGCCACGTGTGGGCTCATAGGGACCAAACGCGCGAAAGCCATATTGCAGGCCCGGCTGCGCGTGCGGCAGATAGCCGTGCCAGATTTCGCCGGTGCATTCGGGCAGCGGCAACCGCTGGATTTCCTTGCGCCCGTTGCCGGAAAACAGGCACAGGTCGATACGGCTGGCGTTGGCCGAGAACACCGCAAAGTTGACGCCCAGCCCATCCCAGTGGGCGCCGAGCGGATAAGGCTTGCCGGGCAGCAGCCGATCCACCGTATTGCTCGCCATGCGCGATCCTCCTTGTTATCTTTGTTGTGGTTGTTCTGTCAGTCTTGTTGTCGTACTGCCGTGGTTTCGTGGAGTCGTAAGGCGGTGCGAGGCTTACCCCGGTGAGTCGGGCGCGGGGCGCAGGATCAGCGTTGCCAGTGGCGGCAGCGTCAATGCGAGCGAGTGGGCCTGGCCGTGCGACGGCGAGGCATCGGTGGAGACACGGCCACCATTGCCCACGTTGCTGCCGCCGTAGATGGCGGCGTCGGTGTTCAGGCTCTCTTCCCACACACCCGCACACGGCACGCCGAGTCGATAGCCCTCGCGCGGCACCGGCGTCATGTTGACCACCACGAGCACCACATCGTTGCTGTGCGGCGCGGCGCGGCGCAGATAGGCAAAGACACTGTTCTGGTGATCGTCACCCACGATCCACTGGAAGCCTTCGGACCGATGATCCATCGCATGGAGCGCGGGCAGGTCGCGATACAGCCGGTTGAGATCGCGCACCAGCGAATGCACGCCACGATGCGCGGGCTGGTCGAGCAGCGGCCAGTCCAGTTCGGTGTCGTGATTCCACTCGCGCCACTGCGCGAACTCGCCGCCCATGAACAGCAGCTTCTTGCCGGGATGCGTCCACATGAAGCCGTAGTAGGCGCGCAGGTTGGCAAACTTCTGCCAGTCGTCGCCGGGGGTCTTGCCGATCATCGACCCTTTGCCATGCACCACCTCGTCATGCGATATGGGCAGCACGAACGCTTCGGACCATGCGTAGACCATGCCGAACGTCATGTCGCCGTGATGCCAGGGCCGATGGATGGGTTCGTGCGACAGGTAGCGCAGCGTGTCGTGCATCCAGCCCATGTTCCACTTGAAATGGAAGCCGAGTCCGCCCGACTCCACGCTGGCCGTGACGCCGGGCCATGCGGTGGATTCTTCCGCAATGGTCAGCGCACCGGGGCAGCGCTCACGCACCAGGCTATTGAGTTCGCGCAGGAAGGCCACGGCTTCGAGATTCTCGCGGCCACCGAAGCGGTTCGGCACCCATTGCCCGGCTTCCCGGCTGTAGTCGCGATAGAGCATCGAGGCCACCGCATCCACGCGCAAACCATCGGCGTGGAAGTGTTCCAGCCAGTGCACCGCACCGGCCAGCAGGAAACCACGCACCTCGTTGCGGCCGAGGTTGTAGATCAGCGTGTTCCAGTCCTGATGAAAGCCTTCGCGCGGGTCCTGATGCTCGTAGAGCGCGGTGCCGTCGAATTCGGCCAGTCCGTGCGGATCGGTCGGAAAGTGCGCGGGCACCCAGTCGAGAATCACGCCGATGCCGGCCTGATGGCAGCGATCGATAAACGCGGCGAAGCGCGCAGGCGAGCCGAGCCGCGAGGTGGGCGCGAACAGCGACAGCGGCTGGTAGCCCCACGATCCGCCGAACGGATGCTCGGTGATTGGCAACAGTTCGATATGCGTGAAGCCAAGGTCGCGGATATAGGGCACGAGCCGATCGGCCAGGATGTCCCAGCCGCGCTCGGTATCGTTGACCACGCGTTGCCACGACAGGACGTGCAGTTCGTAAACGGACATCGGCGTGGCATACGGATCGGTCTGCGCGCGTTGTGTCATCCACGCCTCGTCGTTCCACTGGAACGGCGGCGCATCATGACCCGCACACGCCACAACCGATGCCGTGGCCGGAGGAATCTCGGTGGCCTGCGCCAACGGATCGGCCTTGTCGGGGACGGGTTGCCCGTTCGGTCCGGTCAGGTCGTACTTGTAGCGGCTGCCACCCTGCGCACCCATCGCGCTGGGAACGAACAACTCCCAGATACCTGAGCCGTGCCGCAGCCGCATGGGGTGGCGCGCGGGATTCCAGCCGTTGAAGTCGCCAATCACGGACACGCGTTGCGCATTGGGTGCCCACACGGCAAAGCGCACACCGGCCTCGTTGTCGAGCGTGACGCACTGCGCGCCGAGGCAACTGCCGAGTTCAAGGTGGCGTCCTTCGTTGAAGAGATGCAGATCAAGCTCGCCAAGCAGCACGTGATAGGCGTAGGGATCGGTACTGATCTGCTCGCCGCCATCGGGCCAGCGTATGCGCAGCCGGTAGTCCTGCGCCACGGGATGCCCCTGCGCAAAGCCGGGCAGACGGCCGGCGAAGACGCCATCCGCATGCAGCCGCAACATATCCCCCACGGCTTCGCCGCGCGCATCCGTCAACTGCAATGCTTCGGCGCCGGGCACGATGGCGCGCACCACGATGCCGTGTTCGTCGCGATGCGGGCCGAGCACGCCGAATGGGTCGGCCAGACGGCCTTCGCGCAGGGCATCGATGACCGGCGTGGGCAGCGTGGGGGCAGGCAGGTCGAGCGTGGCAGCATCATTTCTGGCCATCGTCGTCTCCCAGCTTGCGCACCAGCCGCGCCAGTCCGCTGGCAGGCAGGTCGATCCATGCCACGCGGTTGGCCGCTTCGTAACCCACTTCATACGCGGCGCGTTCCAGCAGGAACAGGTTCAGCAACGGCGCGAACTGCGCGGCGGTGGCCCACGGCTGGCCGGCGTTGTTCATGGTGTCCTCGTAGCCATGCAGAAACGCGGCATTGGCCGTCTCGCGGAATCGATCCAGCAACGCCGCGCGGCGATCCGCCTGCGCGGGCGGCAGTTGCGAATGCGTGCGTTCCTGACGGTCGGTGCCCACCATGGCCGCGGCATAGTCGAGCGAACGCAGCAGCCCCGCCACATCGCGCAGCGGCGAGGTCTTGCGGCGCCGGAATGCCAGCGGCTGACGCGGCTCGCCTTCGAAGTCCACCAGATAGGTATCGTTCTGCGCGATCAGCACCTGGCCGAGGTGGAAGTCGCCATGGATGCGGGTTTGCAGGCTGCCCGACGCGGCAGTGGCGAGTCGCGCCACAAGATGCGGCAACCGGTTGCGCGCAGCCAGCAGGGTGTCGATGTCCTGCGCGAATGCGCCCTTGGCTTCGCTGCGGCGCGCGTCGAGCAGATCCAGTGCTTCATTCAGCGAGTTCAGCGCTTCTTCGGCCCACGCATCGGCCTGATCGTCGCCGGCGGTTTCCGGTGCGAAAGCAGGTTCGTCGGTGGCACGCGCCAGCACGGCGTGCAGTTGCGCAAGCCGCTGGCCCAGTGTGCCGACCATCGTGGCGTAGCCCTTCAACGCCTCGTCGAAATCTTCGTCGCTTTCGGTGGCGGGCAGTGCGTCGTCGATGGCGCGGCCCAGGTAGTCGAGCGTCCAGTCCCAGCCATCGCCCTGATTCAGGATATAGCGCTGCAACAGCATCAACGTGTGCGGCGTGCCGTCCGTGCCCGTGCGTACGACCTCACCGAGCAACGCCGCGGAATGCGTGTAGCCATGCGTGGTCAGGTAACGCGTCATCTCGGCTTCGGGATGGATGCCGCCTGCCACGCGTCGCACAAGTTTCAGCACACCGGTGTTGCCATAGGCCAGCGAACTGTTCGACTGTTCGGCGGACATCCACTGCACTGGTTCGGATTCGAGCGGCGCGTCGGCCAGGCCCGGTTCGGGAAGGAAGCGGATGATGCCGTGCGTGGTCTCGGCCTGTACGCTGTCACGCATGGCCTTGATCACCGCACGCGCATACGGTTCGACGACAAAGCCATCGGTGGCCACACCCACGCGCGCCCCGCGTCGCACGCGCGCCATCGACAGGCCATGTACGAGTTGCGACATGCCTTCGGTGGATTCACGATCCCACAACAGCGCGACGGGCAACTGATAGCACTCGGTGCGGCCGGGCAACATCACCTCGACCTCGCAGTGCCACACTTCCTCGGTAGTGCCCACACGCGCAATGGGCCATGCATAGGCCACGTTCACGCGCTCGATCCGTTCCCCCTTCGAGGCGAACCAGCGGCGCCGCGCCAGATAGGGCGGCAGTACCTCGGTGGTCAACGCCCGGCGCGCGGACTCGGTCAGTTCCGAGCGGCCAGCGTTGTTCTGCACGACAAGCGTGACTTGATCCATCATCTGTTCCGGTGCATCCACGTGCCAGGAAGGCGGCTGCGCATCCTCGCTGAGCACGAACCAGTAGAAGCCGTAGGGCGGCAGCGTCAGCAGATATGTGAGCTGGCCGATGGCCGGGAACGGGGTGGCGCCAAGCATTTCCACGGGCACGCGGCCCGCGAATTGCGAAAGATCGAGTTCCACGGCCTGCGGGGCGCGCGACAGGTTGGCCACGCACAGGATGTGTTCGCCGTCGTATTCGCGCAGGTACGACAGCACCTTGCGATTGCCGGGGAAAAGGAAGCGCAGCGTGCCGCGCCCGAATGCGCGATGCTGGCGGCGCAGCGCCAGCATGCGGCGCATCCAGTTCAGCAGCGAATGCGGATCGCGGTTCTGGGCCTCCACATTGACGGCTTCGTAGCCGTAGAGCGGACCCTGTAGCGGCGGCAGCACCAGCCGTTCGGGGTCGGCGTGCGAGAAGCCGCCGTTGCGGTCGGGGGACCACTGCATCGGCGTGCGTACGCCATCGCGATCACCCAGATGGATGTTGTCGCCCATGCCGATCTCGTCGCCGTAATAGATCACGGGCGTGCCGGGCATCGAGAACAGCAGGCTGTTCATCAGCTCGATGCGTCGGCGGTCACGCTCCATCAGCGGTGCCAGGCGGCGGCGGATGCCGAGGTTGATGCGCGCGCGGCGGTCGGAGGCATAGACCTGCCAGAGATAGTCGCGCTCGCTGCTGGTGACCATCTCCAGCGTGAGTTCGTCGTGGTTGCGCAGGAAGATGGCCCACTGGCAGTTGGGCGGCACTTCCGGCGTCTGCCGCATGATGTCCGTGATCGGAAAGCGATCTTCGCGCGCAATGGCCATGTACATGCGCGGCATCAGCGGAAAGTGGAACGACATCTGGCACTCGTCGCCCTCGATGCCGCCATCGGGGCTGGCCGCGCCCGTGGTGTCGGCGGTGCCGCCGCCACTGCTGCCGCCGAAATACTGCTGCGCGTCCTCGGGCCACATATTGGCCTCGGCCAGCAACATGCGCCCTTCATAGTGTTCGTCGAGGTGTTTGCGGATCTTGCGGATGACCTCGTGCGTCTCGGGCAGATTCTCGTTGCTGGTGCCTTCGCGCTCGACGAGGTAGGGCACGGCATCGAGCCGCAGGCCATCGATGCCGATGTCGAGCCAGAACCGCATCACCGACAGCACTTCGTTGAGCACCTGCGGATTGTCGAAGTTCAGGTCGGGCTGGTGCGAGTAGAAGCGGTGCCAGAAATACGCGCCGGCCTCGGCATCCCAGCTCCAGTTGGATTTTTCGGTATCGCAGAAGATGATGCGCGTGCCGGCGTACTTCTGGTCGTTGTCGGACCACACGTAGTAGTTGCGCGCCGCCGAACCGGGCTTGGCCTTGCGGGCGCGCTGGAACCACGGATGCTGGTCCGACGTGTGGTTGATGACGAGCTCGGTAATCACGCGCAGGCCGCGCGCATGCGCCGCCGAGACAAAGCGCTTCACTTCCGCGAGCGTGCCGTAGTCGGGGTGGACGTTGCGGTAGTCCGCAATGTCATAGCCATCGTCGCGGCGCGGCGAGGGATAGAAGGGCAGCAGCCACACCGTATCGACACCGAGGTTGACCAGGTAATCGAGCTTGGCGAGCAGGCCCGCGAAATCGCCTACGCCATCGCCGTTCGCGTCGTAGAACGACTTGATGTGCAGTTGATAGATGACCGCGTCCTTGTACCAGAGCGGGTCGGCGTTGAGCAGTGCGGCGTTGGTGCGTTCCGATAGTCGCTTCATGCCGGGTCTCCCGGGTTCTGTTGCGGCGTTTCCTGCGAGGCTTGCGGCGTGACGTGCCAGAGGGCGAACGGCAGCGTGTGCGGGTCCAGGCGAATACGCTGGCGCTTGCCCTGCCACGTAAAGCGCTTGCCGAACATCTGGTCTTCGACATCGACCGTCGCGTGGTCGGGCAGGCCCCATTCCCAGAGCGGAATCTCGATATCGCTTTCACGCGGCGCGCGTGGGTCCAGGCTGATGGCGGCCAGCAGCACGTCATCGCCAAACACGCCCGGACCGCCGGTATCGTTGGGCATGAAGCGCGCGAAGTACAGCACGGCGTCGTCGCTGGCGTAGTAGAAGCGCACGCCCAGGTGGCTCTGCAGCGCAGGATGGTTGGCGCGGATCTGGTTGAGGCGCGAGATTTCGGCCACGATGTTGCCGGGCGCGTTCCAGTCGCGCACGCGCAGTTCGTATTTTTCGGAGTCGAGATATTCCTCTTTCTCCACGCCGTTCAGAATCAGCGGCGCGCTCTCGCAAACCTCGAAGCCGTTGTACATGCCCCAGAGCCCTGACAGCAGCGCAGCAAGGGCGGCACGGATCAAGAACGCGGGGCGTCCGCCATCGTGCAGGAAGTACGGGTTGATATCGGGCGTGTTGACGAAGAAGTGCGGACGATAGAACTCGCGCAGCGGTGTCTGCGTCAGCTCGGTCATGTACTCGGTCAGTTCGGCCTTGGTATTGCGCCACGTGAAGTACGTGTACGACTGCGCAAAGCCGAGCTTGGCCAGCCGCGCCATCATCTTGGGCCGCGTGAAAGCCTCGGCCAGGAACAGGGTGTCCGGATACTTTGCACGGATGTCCGCGATCATCCACTCCCAGAACGGCAGCGGCTTGGTGTGCGGATTGTCGACGCGGAAGATGCGCACGCCTTGATCGGCCCAGAACATCACCACATCGCGCAGCGCGGCCCACAGTTGCTCGCCTGCGGGCGGCGTGGCGTAGAAATCGACGTTGACGATGTCCTCGTACTTCTTCGGCGGATTCTCCGCGTAGCGCAGCGAACCGTCAGGACGATGCGAGAACCATTCGGGATGCTCGCGCAGCCACGGATGATCGGGCGAGCACTGGATGGCGAAATCGAGCGCCAGTTCGATGCCGAGGTCGGCAGCGGCGCGGCGCATCCGCTGGAAATCATCCAGCGTGCCGAGTTCGGGGTGCAACGCGTCGTGTCCGCCTTCGGCACTGCCAATGGCGTATGGGCTGCCTACATCGCCAGGTTCGGCCTTGAGGCTGTTGTTCTTGCCCTTGCGATGCGCTTGTCCGATGGGGTGGATCGGCGGGAAGTACAGTACGTCGAAGCCCATCGCACGAATGGCTGGCAGACGGCGGATCACATCGTCGAACGTGCCGTGCCGATTGACGTCGCCACTCTCGGAGCGCGGAAACAGTTCATACCAGCTTGCAAAGCGTCCTGCGAGGCGATCCGCTTCCACGGGCATTGCGGTCGGATAGCGGCTCGCGAACGGACGACCGGCCGGTGTCAGCATGGCCGCGCGCATTGCGCTGTCGGTGCGCGGCGAGAGCAGGATTTCCAGACGCAGCGCGTCGTCACCCGATGCGCCAGCAAGATCGGCAAGGATCTCGCGGGACTCTGCAATCGTGCTGCCTTCCGGTGTGTTCAGCGTTTCGGCAACGAGCCGCGCCCCCTCCTCGATTTCTAGGGCGATGTTCACGCCGGCCTTGCGTTTCTTGCCGACCTCGTCGAGCCAACTGGCGAAGGTATCGCGCCATGCCTCGACCGTGAATTCGTGACGGCCCATCGCGACGATGGGGAAGCTGCCGCGCCAACGGTCGTTGACGACGGGTGCCATGGGCGAGGCATGCCACACCTGTTCGCCGGGCGCGCGCCATAACACTGCGGCCGCGAGCTTGTCGTGCCCGTCCATCCAGATATCGGCGGTGACTTCCACGCGCTCGCCCACGGTGCGGCGCACGGCAAAGCGGCCATGGTCTGCCGTGGGAGCGAGGTTTTCGATGGCGACGCGCGGGGCGTCCATCGCAGCGGCGAGCGTGCGGTCGGTGCCCTTGGCACCGTTGCGGCGCTTGGACTGCGCGGGCAACGTTGCGGGTCGAACCGCGGGCCGTGCCTCGAACAGCCGGATATCGGCAGGCGGCAAGGTAATCGTGCTGCTGGGATCGAGCGTGGCATCGGCCTCCAGCGTGCCGCCGGGGCCGCCTTCGGTAGGGTAAAGCGTGGCGGCGGGCTGCGGTAGCGCGCTCAGCACGCGGTCCGCGCCGAACGAGGCGGGCGCGATGGGGCACGGATTGAGCACGACCGTCAGCGCGGGTGCACCCGCTGTGCCATTCGCCAGATGACGGGGCAGGCGGGCCAGGACAGTGAGCGGCGCGTCGGGGCCACTGAGCTGACGTACCGCGACAGCGGGCTCCGCGTCACGCGCCTTGAGCCAGTTGTTGGCTTGCAGGAGTTCGTGGGTCAGGTCGTACGGCGCATCGACGATGTTGTCGGGATGGCCATCCGATTGCGTGACGGGCGAAGTGTCGATGCGATGCGCATGCGCCGCGCCGGTTTCATATCCCGATGGCACGAGCCAGCCGTCGCCAATTGCGGCCGCCGTCCACAGTGCGCGACGCGCGGCCAGCACGTCGGCCCCGTCCGGGGCCAGCGCGGGGGCGGCCAGTACACGGCCAAACCGGCGCAGGCGGGCGATCTCCTCCGTCAGCCAGGCGCTGCGGTAATCCCACCACGGCAGCGACGAAAATGCGCCGTCGAACGGTGCCTCGGCCAGATCGTCGAGTTGCTGCGGCGTGGTGCCGGGCGTCCAGGCGAGGAAGGTCGGGACGGACGCCGCGTCGCTGCGGCGCAGCGTCTCGATCAGTTCGCGCCAATGGCGCCCGGCCACCCGCGACGGCGCGCGGCAGCAGAAGCCGGCCACGCCAGCCGACACCGCTTCGGCCAGTTGCGCGCTCCACCACGCCACCAGTTGTTCGGCAGTGTCCGCGTCGAACCAGCGGGCGCGCACGCCGGGCAGGTGGTTGTCCGTCGCTTCGGGACTGCCCGCCGGGCGGGCATGATCCACCCAGCCGTCATGCTGGGCTGCTGCCTCGTGCGGCAGGCGATCCAGCGCAAGATCCAGCAGCGGCGCCAGACCGCGGCGCCGGCAACGTTCCAGCGCGGCGCGCAGCGTCTCGGGCGGTATCTGCGGCACAGTCCAGCCGGACAGCAGGATATGGTCGAACCCGAGCCGCGCCGCACGTTCCAGCGCTTCATCCTCGACTGCCCGGGCATTTATCAGGTTGAGTTGGCAAATCCGCACGTCACACGTCCTTGGCCGTGAGCGCCCTGGGGCAGGGTGGGCGCGGGAGAGTCAATTCGGGACACGCATGCGAGCGGCATGCCAACGCGAACCCACGTGGGGCCAGATGGCGGGAAGTGCGGTGCAGCAACGGTTTCGGACAGGTCCGGCTTTGGCGGGCAAAACCGCCGCATGTAAGAAATACATGGGCCAGTGGTCGCAAGTAGTAGGAATGCCCGGTTCCGCCACCTTTCCAACCGGCGGGAAACCTTGTCAGCATTGGGTTTGCGCGGAAAAATGCATGCGCGGTCCTTCACCCGTTCGGGTCAGGACAGCGGCACTTTTCCACGCAAAGGGGGGAAGCGGCGGAAGGAAGAAAAAGCGGGAAAAAGCGGGGCGGGATCAGCCCGCCCGGTAGACGTCCAGACGGTTGTAGAGCGTCTTGAGGCTGATGCCGAGGGCCTTGGCAGCCTGGCGCTTGTCGCCATCGAACTTGGCGAGGGTGGCGAGAATGATCTCGCGCTGTGTATCGGCCAGCGTGGTGCCCACGCGGACGCTGACCACGCCATCGACCGTGGTCGGGCGCGGTGGTTGACCCGCCAGCCCGGGGTTGCCGATCTCGATCTGGCGGTCTGCCAGGATATAGGCGCGGTAGATGGTGTTCTTCAGTTCGCGCACATTGCCTGGCCAGTCATAACGCGCGAGCCGCTCCAGCGAACCCGGCGCGAAGCTTTTCTCGGTCTGCTCCATCGCATTGAATTCTTCGAGGAAATGGCGCGCCAGCGGCACGATATCCTCGGTGCGCTCGCGCAGCGGGGGAATATGCAGCGGGAAGACGGCCAGGCGATACAGCAGGTCTTCCCGTAGCTGGCCGCCGCGCACGGCATCCATCGGGTCGCGGTTGGTGGCTGCCAGGATGCGCACATCGCTGACCATGGGGGCGTCGCCGCCCACCCGATGGAACGACCGGCTTTCCAGCACGCGCAACAGCTTGATCTGCATCTCCAGCGGCATCTCGGTGACTTCGTCGAGGAACAGCGTGCCGCCCTGTGCCTGTTCGAAATATCCCGCCTTCTGCTCCAGTGCGCCCGTGAAGCCGCCCTTCTCGTGCCCGAACAATTCCGATTCGATCAGCGTCGGCGCAATGGCGCCGCAATTCACCGCCACGAAGGGGCCGGACTTGCGGGTGCTGCGTTCATGGACGGCCCGGGCCACCACTTCCTTGCCCGCGCCGCTTTCGCCCACGGCGAGCATCGTCACGTCGGTGGCCGCCACACGATTGAGTTGGCCGATCAGGCGCTGCATCGCCGGCGCGGTGCTCTCCCAGAACAGCGAGACCTGGGCGGGCACGGCGCGGCGCCCCGGGGTACGGAGGGCGGGCAGGGCGGAGCGTCCGGAAGGTAGCGTGGCGGTGGTTGACACGGATCGGGGAGTCGACGGTTCCCGGCAGCAGATGGCTGCCGGCGATGCACGGACTCGTTGCAATGGTGGATGATGCCTAGCATGCTATCTGCTCGCGCGCCGGGTGGCTACCGCCTGGGGCGCTGTCGCGGCATGATCCCACAGGCGTGTAAGACAGACACCGGCATAACCTTGAAGACTCGATCGCTACACTTCAGGCTATCGTTGTGCGCGTGCCATTCCCGTACAGGCTGTTGCGGGGTGCTGCCGTGCACAATGACAGATCAACCCAGCCCCCGGGCCCATGACAAACAGACGCCGGTCCGACGACGCCATCCGAATCTCCTATGCCACATATCCTGATCGTTGACGACGACGAAAACGCCTGCGCGGCGCTGGCGGAAATCGTGGCGATCGAAGGCTTTTCGTCCGGTACGGCCGGAAACCTTCGCGAAGCGCGCCTCCAGATCGGCTGGCGCATGCCCGACGCCATCCTGGCCGACCTTCGCCTGCCGGATGGCAACGGCATGGAACTGTTCGACGAAGTAGGTTCGAGCGGCGTCGAGGTGATTTTGACCACTGGCTATGCCAGCGTGGAATCCGCCGTGGAGGCGCTGCGCCTGGGCGCCACCGACTATCTGGTCAAGCCGATCAACGTCACGCGCCTGCAGACGGTGCTCAAGCGCATTGCCACCACCAGCGAACTGCGCGCCGAAGTGCATTCGCTGCGAGGCGAATTGCGCCGGTATGGCCGCTTTGGCCGCTTGCTCGGCAGTTCCGAAGCGATGCAGGTGGTGTACGACCAGCTGGGCAAGGTTGGCCCCACGGAGGCCACGGTGCTGCTGATTGGCGAAAGTGGCACGGGCAAGGAACTGGCGGCGCAGACGGTTCACGAACTGTCCGCTCGCCGTCGCCAGCCGTTCCTCGCAGTCAATTGCGGCGCCATCTCGCCCACGCTGATCGAGACCGAGATGTTCGGCCACGAACGCGGCAGCTTCACGGGTGCAGACCGCCAGCACAAGGGTTATTTCGAACGCGCCGATGGCGGCACGCTGTTCCTCGACGAAATTACCGAGATGCCGCTGGAATTGCAGGTCAAGCTGCTGCGCGTGCTGGAGACCGGCTCGTTCATGCGGGTGGGCACGAACCGCGAGACGCATGCCGATGTGCGGGTGCTGGCCGCTACCAATCGCAACCCCGAGGAAGCGGTGGCGGAAGGCAAGCTGCGTGCGGACCTCTATCACCGGCTCAATGTGTTCCCGATCGAATTGCCGCCGCTGCGTGCGCGCGGCGATGACGTGGTGCAGATCGGCAACACCATGCTCGAACAACTGAATGCGGAGCAGGGCACGCAGCGCCGGTTCTCGGCGACCGTGCTGGAAAGCCTGCGCATGCATTCCTGGCCGGGCAATGTGCGCGAGCTTCGCAATTTCGTGCAACGCGCCTACATCATGGCAGACCAGGATGTGATCACCGAAGTCCAGATTCCGCTGCAGGTGGCCGCCGCGCCCAGCGCGGGCAACGCGGTGGTATCGGTGCCGGTGGGCATGTCGCTGGCCGAAGCCGATCGCCAGTTGATATTTGCCACGCTGGAGCAGTGCTCCGGTGTGAAGAAACATGCGGCGGAAATCCTGGGTATCAGTTTGAAGACTTTGTACAACCGTCTGGAAGATTACGCAGCAAAGGGCGAACTGCCCGAGTGGCTGCGCGCATCGCGCAATGGTGAGGCCAGCCCGCCTCCAGCCTCGTGAAGCGGGATTTCGCACGCCGCATCGCGGGCGCGACGCTGCAGCGCACGGTTTTTGCGTGGGGAGTGAACGGCGTTTTCCGTTCGAATCGAATGTCTATGGATCACCATGGCTGACGCAACACCCCCACCTTCGCCATCCAGCGGCCCTTCCCCCGAAGGCTGCGATGCCTGCGATGCGCCGGCGCCGGTACACGGTATCGATGAAGTCTGCGCGCTGATCGAGCAGGTATCGCACGATTTGCGCTCGTCGCTGAACGCCATCCAGAGCTGGAGCTATGTGCTGGACCGTTCCATCGGTACGGTGGCGGCCCCGGCACAGCGCGCACTGGACGGCATGCGCGCGGGCATGAACCAGCAACTGGCCCTGATCGAGGAAATGGAAGAAGGGGTGCGCTTGCTGGCCGATGCGCGGGCGTCCGCCTGGGCCGAGACCGACCTGCGCGTGGAGGCTGGGCAAGCCATTGCCGACAAACGCCCGGCGGCCGAGGCGCGCGGCGTCATGATTGGATCGCTGGAATGCCAGGACCATGACGGAGAAGGCGGGGCCAGTTTCATGGTGCCGGGCGACTCCCTGCGTATCGCGCCGCTGCTGCGGCACCTGCTGACGCACTGCATCTGGCGCGCGCCAGCCGGCGGATCGGTACGCGTACACCTGACTGCCGAGGCGGATTACGTGAAATTCCGCATTACCGAAAGCGCGCCGCTGGAGCGTTCCCGCGGCGAATCGCGTCTCGCGGCGTTGTCGGAATTCTTCGACCGGCGCCCGCCTCCCGAAGGCGGTCACTCGCCCCGGCAAAGCGCCTCGCTGCTGTTGACGCGCCGCATGGTGGAAATGCAGGGCGCGGTGTTGACCGCAGAGAACCAGGACTGCGACAGCGACAACGTCTCCGTGTGCATTGCGGTACGTTTCCCGCGCACGTCGGGTGCGGTAGCAGCCTGATCGTGACGCAGTAGTTTTTACCGCAGGGCGCACAAACTGCAGCGACGGTTGCGCCTCCCCAGCCCCGCGCTGTGCCCTGCAGCCGACCTTCCACGGCTGGCCCATCCCTTGCATCGTCTCTCCTCGGAAACCCAATCCGGAGAGACGCCATGCCAAATGCCAAGCCTTCCGCAAAGCCGTCCACCAGGACCTCCGATAAATCGGGCAGCACCAGGTCCGACAAGACACAGGACAAGGCCCACAAAGCCAAGACCTATCAGTCTGCCGTGGACGATGCGCTCGATATGACGTTCCCCGCCAGCGATCCCATTTCGCCCGGTGCTGCCCAGCATGCCGAACGGCAGACGCAGACTGCGCGCGACGATGTGGACTGGAAGCTCAAGAAAGGCAGCGAGCACCAGCCAGCGGGAGATACCGCCGCAGCGGACCGTCCGGGCGCCAGCGACAAGGGCGCCAAGGCGGCAAAGGGCGGGAAGAAGCACTGAAGCCCGCACAACGCGCCAATCCTTGGGGTGCGTCGCTGCCGCTGCACGCGCGACTCCACCACCGCATTGCAACATGCCTTGAACGGAGCCACAGGATGTCTACGATCATCGCAGGACGTTTCGAAACGTTTGCCCACGCCGAGACCACCGCAACGCGTTTGATGGCGAAAGGCGTCAGGCAGGACGATCTGACCATGTTTTATGTGAACCCGCCGGGACAGCACGGCACCTACCCGATTGGCGGCGATGAAGCCGTGGACCCGGGTGCGAAGCACGCGGGCAGGGGCGCCGGGCGCGGCGTGTTGATGGGTGCCGCACTCGGTGCCGGTGTCGGTATCTGCCTGGCCGCTGCATTACGCGCCTGGTATGCCGCACCGCCGCAACCGTGGGTGCTGATCCTGGTACTGGTGTGTGCCACGGGAGTCGGTGCGTATGCAGGATCGCTGATGGGCGCGTTGTCGCAGACCCGTGGACGCAATGTGCGGGTGCGGCATGCCGGTGTACTGCTGGCCGCGCACGTCAGTTCCGACAATACTTCACTAGTGGCCAACGAACTGCGCCAGAACGGCGCACAGGATGTGGAGCGCGCCGATGGCCAATGGCGCGATGGAAATTGGGAAGACTTCGATCCGCTGGTGCCGCCCGTACCGGTGGGTCGTTGATGATTCGTGGATGTCGTACTCGTGAATGTCGTTCACCTAGGAGGAATCGCACATGAAGCCCTTGGACCCGCAAGTACCGCCGCAATCGCCATCGGCCGCTCAGGCCCGGGGCGCATCGATCATCGGTGACGCCGAGCAGAAGAATGGCATTGGCTGCGGACCATTCGTGATGGCCGCCGACACGCTCGAAGGCAACAAGGTCGTGGACCCGTCGGGCGAGGAAATCGGCACCATCGACCACATCATGCTGGACGTGCTGGGCGGGCGGATTGCCTATGCCGTGCTGGCGATGGGCGGCTTCCTGGGCATCGGCGAGAAGCTGCACGCACTGCCATGGTCGGCATTGACGCTGGATACGCGCCGCAAGTGTTTCGTGCTGGGCGTGGAAAAGGAACGCATCAAGGCCGCGCCCGGTTTTGACAAGGAGCATTGGCCCACCATGGCCAACTCGCAATGGGCCACCACCATTCACGAGTACTACGGCATCTCGCCGTACTGGGAGAAGGATCGATACGATCCGTGGAACTGAGCCTGAGCGCTCCATACGAGACAAGCCCCGGCATTTGCCGGGGCTTTCTTGTGGCCACTGTTGCGGCCTTATACCTTGTGGTTCACCTGTCCGGGCGGCTTCTCGGCAGGGTCCGCGCGCATGCCGGTGGCGCGTTCCGGCTGGCCCGGCGGCAAGGGGGGTGGTGGCACGCGTGTGGTGAGCTGATTGGAAACGCCGAGGATGCCGGGCGGCGTCGATGCCGCTTTCTCGATCCGCTGCGACAGGTCGATATCTTCCACCTGTCCCGATAGGGTGACGCGTCGATCCACCACGTGGACGGTGACGTTGTCGGGCATATCGCCCCCGCAGATTTCGGCCACGCAGGTGCCGACGCGTTCGCGCAGCATTTCGTCCTCTTCTTCCGGACGGGTTTCGTTCAGGGCTTGGCTTTCCGTGGGCATGGCAATCCTTGTGTGAGTACGACTGAGCGATGGGACGCAATCGTCATGCCTGCCACGACGCTTGCCGTACGTCGCCATGCTTGTAATAACGACACGTCACGGCGCGGGACGACGGCCGTGTAGGACGCCACCGGCTTATCTGTCAATCGAGTGCTTCCTACAATGTAGACAGTCTGGACAGAAAGGGAGGGGCTTCATGGACAAGCCCGTGCATCGCCGGATTCTTCACCTTTTCGACCGGTTCGCCGGTGCTGCAACGCGGCAAGCCGGGTCTCCGGCGGCCTTCGTGCTCGCGTTGTTCGTGGTCGTGGTTTGGGCGATCACAGGGCCGATGTTCGGCTACTCCGAAACCTGGCAACTGGTGATCAACACCGGCACCACGATCGTGACGTTCCTGATGGTGTTCCTGATCCAGCAGAGCCAGAACAAGGATTCGGTTGCCGTGCACCTGAAACTCAACGAGTTGCTGGCGTCGCATCGCGAGGCGAGCAACCATCTGGTGGCCATCGAGGATCTCGACGAGGAAGAACTGCGCCAGTTAGTGGAGTTCTACCGCAAGCTGGCCAAGCTGGCCGATGAAGAGGGCGGCGTGAAATGCAGCCACTCCATCGACGAAGCGCACCAGAACCACCAGGACAAGATGAAAGCGCAACGGGCACGGCGCGGCGATGCGCAGGATATCGCCGCTGGCAGCCGCACCGGGCGCGCGCCGCAAAAGAATGCCGCATAGAAGAATGCCGCAGGCACGCTTCTGGCAACGCGTGCAGGGAAACTTCAGCGTAGTCCAACCCATGTAGTCCAACGCGGCCACAGTCCGCACAGGAGCCCACCTTGGCAACGACGGCGACTCCCGAAGCAGTGGCGCACGGCAGGGCGGGCGAGCCTGCGATTGCGCCTGACGCAGAACAGCGTACCGACCACCGCGATGTCCGCGTGGTGCTATATGGCCGTGCGGATTTCAACGACCCGGCCAGCCATCAGGGCACCACGCTCAAGGGTATTGCGGAGCGGGTGGCGCGGCTCGCGGGCTTTCAGTTCGCGGGCAGCTACGATGCCAACACGCATGTGCCCTCGGCAGGGCGCTTCTACTTCATTCCCGCAGATACGCTGGTGGGCGTAGACACCGCGCGCCAGCTTGGCATCCAGAGCCTTGCCGACCTGTTCGGCGGCGTGGTGCCGCATGCCTTTATCGGCACGAAGGCGATCTCGCACGGACTCATCGCACCCGATGCGCGTGCGCCGGAGGGCTGGAGCGAAGAGTTTGCCGCACAGGTGAAGCCGCATGTGCTGCCCGGCTTCACGGCATTCACGCTCGACGACGCGCGCCGTGCCGCGCTGGCGATGCTCGACGAGGGCGCGGTGCGCATCAAGGAGCCTTGCGGGATCGGCGGGCTCGGACAACAGGTGGTGGCGGACGAGGCGGAACTCGATGCCGCGCTGCAATCCCTCGATGCGGAGCGCGTGGCGGACGAGGGGCTGGTGGTGGAGCGCAATCTCGACGCCGTGACCACGTTCAGTGTCGGGCAGGTGGAAGTGGGCGGGCTGCAGGCCAGCTATTGCGGCACGCAGGATCTGACGCCGAACAACTCGGGCCAGCAGGTCTATGGCGGGTCCACACTGCGCGTGGTGCGCGGTACGCTGGAAAACCTGCTGGCGCATCCGATCGAAGCCCACTTGCACGAGGCTGTGCGCGCCGCCATCGCCTATCACGCGGCGGCAGTGGCGTGCTTTCCCGGCGTGCTGGTGTCGCGCTGCAACTATGACGTGGCGATGGGCACCGCCGGTGGCGTGCAGCGGCTGGGCGTGCTGGAGCAATCCTGGCGCGTAGGCGGCGCCACGGGCGCGGAGCTGGCAGCGCTGGCCGCGTTCCAGGCAGACCCGGCCTGCGTGCGTGCCACGGCCTGCACGCGGGAAATCTATGGCGCCAACCCAAAGGTGCCCGAAGATGCCGACGTTTACTTCCAGGGCGAAGACCGCAACGTCGGCGCACTGACCAAGTACGCGAGACTGGAGTCCGTATCCGATGGCCACACATGAAGAATCCATAAAGATCCATACCGATGGAGGCATGATTGCCGGCACGGTGATTTCACCGGCCACCAAGCTGCCCGGCGTGCTGTTCGTGCACGGCTGGGGCGGCAGCCAGCAGCAATACCTGGCGCGCGCGCGGGAGGTGGCCGGTATCGGCGCCGTCTGCATGACGTTCGACCTGACCGGGCACGCCGGCACCTCCTCCCAATACGAAACCGTCAGTCGCATGCGCAACCTGGCCGATGTGCTGGCCGCATACGATGTGCTGGTGCGGCATCCTGAAGTGGATCGCAACGCCATCGCCGTGGTGGGCAGCAGCTACGGTGGCTACCTCGCGGCGGTGCTGTGCGAACTGCGGCCCGTGCGATGGCTGGCGTTCCGTGCGCCCGCGCTGTACATGGACAGCGGCTGGGAGTCTCCGAAGCGGCAACTGCATGTGGATCAGGACCTCGTGGCGTATCGCCGCAAGGTGGTGCCCGCCGAGACCAATCGCGCGCTACGCAGTTGCGCCAATTTCAAGGGTGACGTGCTGGTGGTGGCGTCGCAGCACGACAACATCGTGCCGCATACGGCGGTACTCAGCTACGTGGATGCCTGCATCCAGGCCAGCTCCATCACGTACCGCGTGCTCAAGGGTGCCGATCACGGGCTGACCACCGAGGACAGCCAGCGCGCCTACACCAAGCTGTTGCTCGGCTGGCTGCGCGAGATGGTGACCGAGGCACGGACCGGTCCGGCGATTCCCTCGCGTCCGGCGAAGGCATCTTCCCCGATGGCGGATGCCGACGATGGCATCGATCCGAACAGCGGCGCAGACGCCGCGAAGCAAGCCATGGCCGTGGCCGATGGCGATGAGGACGACAACGATCCCCAGCGCATCGCCGCGCAGCCCGCCCGTGCCGCGGAATAGCGACGGTTTGCAGGACTTGCAAGTTTGCAGCGAAGATGTGTTTTGAGCCGGTAATAACTGCAATGCCTGGTGGCATGGCCGGACGCGCACGGGAGCCAGTCGATGGCACGCCTTGTGCGTCTGCGCAGCCACATGAAAGCCGCCACCACTCCCGCCGCAGAACAGGATCGTCCGCCAGCCGGTGCGCCCATCGAGGTGGCGTTGCGCAAGATAGGGCTGCATCACGTCGACGACGGCGAACCCGGTATCACGCGTCGCCGCAGCGGCAAGGGCTTCGTGTATGAGACGCCCGCAGGCAAGCGCGTGGATGCCGCGACACAGGCCCGCATCGACGCGCTGGCGATCCCGCCGGCGTACGAATCAGTCTGGGTGTGTTGCGATCCGGCTGGACACCTGCAAGCCACGGGTCGCGATGCGCGCGGCCGCAAGCAATACCTCTATCACGCGGACTGGGCCGCGCTGCGCGACGCTGACAAGTACGCGCGGCTGATGGCATTCGGTCACGCGCTGCCGCGCCTGCGGGGCCGCCTGTCACGCGATCTTGCGCGCAACGGCATGCCGCGCGAGAAAGTGCTGGCTGCCGTGGTGACGCTGCTCGATGCCACGCTGGTACGCGTGGGCACGCCGCGCTATGCCGAAGAGAATCGCACGTATGGCCTGACCACGCTGCGACGCAAGCATGTGGCCGTGCGCGGCAGCCGGTTGCGCTTCCAGTTCACGGGCAAGAGCGGCGTCACGCACGATGTGTCGGTCAACGACGCGCGGCTTGCACGCATCGTACGCAATTGCACCGAACTGCCGGGTCAGAGTCTGTTCAAGTACAAGGACCCCGACGGCCAGGTGCGCGAAATCGGATCGGCGGACGTCAACGCATACTTGCAGGAAGTCACGGGCGGCGAATTCACCGCCAAGGATTTTCGTACGTGGGCCGGCAGCGTGCATGCGCTGGCGCTGCTGCGCAAGACCGCTGCCGATAGCGAAACCGCGCGCAAGAAGGCGGTGGTCGATGTCATCAAGGAAGTGGCACGCCGGCTACGCAATACGGTGGCTGTCTGCCGCAAATGCTATGTCCATCCCGATGTGCTGGCCGCGTTCATGACCGACACGTTGCACGCTTTACCGGCACCGCGTGCAGGCGTGCGCCTGCGCATGGACGAGGCGCGGCTGCTGGTGTTGCTGGAAGCCACGCTGGCGCCCCCGCGCGCGTCGCGTCGCGCCGCATGATCCGTGCGCGATGACCGGCACGCCTATTGCATGGTTTCACGCATCAACAACAAGCAGAACGTGCAATCGAGGCCAAGGTGGAACACGCAGTCATCAGTTGCCTGCAGGCTGACAGCAGCAGCCCGGCAATGCATTCTTCGGAAGCCGCCTATGTGTCGCTTCCCGCTGCTGAATCTCTCCCCCCTGACGTGGCGCCACGCGCCCCCACTGCACGGCCACGCGCCGTGCGTGGGTCCGACGCGCGCCAGACACGCGTGTTGATGCAGGCATTGTGCGAGATGCGGATCGAACTCGGTGGCAACGAGGCGCCGTGGTGTCCGGTGACCATGGAAAGCCGACAACTTGCCACCAGGGCGCTGTGGCAGAACCGCGAACGCGCGCTGTATGTGCAACCCGATATCGAACGCGATGTCGAAGCGCGCCTCGATGCGGGATTCCGCCACGCACGCAACGGCGCATCGCGTGACGCCGCAGCCGAATTCAAGCGCGCCTACCTGCTGCTGTGCTGTGTGCTGGCGCACGCGCGAGATATCGCACGCTGACTGTCGCCGCGCCCGTCACGGGCCGATGTAGCCTGGCAGTCCGCGTGCCTTCTTGCTCAGTGCCAGTTGCACGGCGTTTGCCAGTGCCGTGGCAAAGCCGTGGTGGGTATCGAACGATGGCGCGATGTGCTTGCGGAAGAAGTCGGCCCAGCGGAAATCGGGATAGGCCGCCTTGACCTTGCGATAGCCCCCGGAGAGTTGCACGAATGCCTCCAGGGTGCGATACGGATCATCGCGCATGCCGTGGATATCGGGCGGCAGTGCCGAGATCGGGCAACGCTTGCCGTGCTCGTCGTAGGGATGAACCATGTGGTGATCCACCATGTATTTCCAGAACTCGCGCGTGGACAGGTGACTGAGATCGGCCCGCACGATGGCGGGCACCATCACGATGCCCATCTCGTGCCACGCGCGTACCCAGTGATGATGGTCCACCACGTAGAGCGATTGCTCCGGGCCAAGAACCACATGGATGCGATGCTTGTCCAGGAAGGCGGGCAGGTCCGCATGGGAGAGCCGCCGCGTCACGTGGATTTTCTGCTCGACGTGATACTTGCCGACGGTGATCTGCGTGGGCCGCAAATGATCCACGGGCACCATCAGCCCCGCGCCCTCGCGCAAGACGCGCTTGCGTTTGCCCTTGCCCGAGGGCTTCTCATCCTTCTTTGACGTCGCGTCCGGTGTGGCTTTCGGTGTGGATTTGGGTGTGGTTTTTTTCGGCATGGCAAGTCTTGGCGGCTGAGGCAACGACTGGGCGCTGCAAGCTTCATGCCTTGCATTGTTCGCGTGGAGAAGGGAATCCTTGCCATCGCTTGTAACCCCGCGTGTAACCGTTACGCGATGGCGCGGAGTGACGACCCTGCGCCTGTACCAGACGGCGACGGCACGGATTTTGCGCCTGGTTTGCGCGATGCCAACTATGAGGAGGGCCCATGTCGACACCGAAGAAAGTGCCGGCCCAGCATCAGTCGCGGCAACCCGGCGTGGAGGCACACATGGAGCCTCGGCCGGACAGCGGCGCCGACGACTACGTGGGCAGCGGACGATTGAAAGGAAAGGTGGCGCTGGTGACGGGCGGCGACAGTGGCATCGGGCGTGCGATCGCCGTGGCCTTCGCGCGTGAAGGGGCCGATGTGGCGTTCGCCTACCTGGACGAGCACGAGGATGCGAAGGAGACCGAGCGCCTGATCGAGGAAGCCGGACAGGGGGCGCTGGCCTTGCCTGGCGACATCGCGGACGTGGCCCAGGCAGACAAGATCGTGGCCGATACCGTTGCGCGCTTCGGCCGGCTAGACATCCTGATCAACAATGCGGCGGAACAGCATCCGCAGGACGACATTGAAGACGTGACACCGGATCAGGTGGAAGCCACGTTCCGCACCAATGTCTTTGCGATGTTCCACGTCACGCGTGCCGCCATGCCCCATCTGGGCAAGGGCGCATCGATCCTGAACACGACCTCGGTAACCGCCTATCGCGGTAGCGCGCATCTGCTCGACTACTCGGCGACGAAGGGCGCCATTGTCGCGTTCACGCGCTCGCTGGCACTGCAGGTGGTCAAGCGCGGCATACGCGTCAACGGGGTGGCGCCGGGTCCGATCTGGACGCCGCTGATTCCCTCGACGTTCACGGCGGAGGAAGTGTCGGAGTTCGGCAGCAAGACCCCGATGGGGCGGCCCGGCCAACCCTTCGAGGTGGCGTCGGGCTATGTCTTCCTGGCCTCGGATGCGGCCAGCTATATCACTGGCCAGATCCTGCACATCAACGGTGGGGAAGTGGTCAACGCATAGCGTTCAAGGTGTGAATTCAACACGGAGGAAACGATCATGTCATCGATACTTGCCGGGCGTTTCGCGTCCATTCCCGAGGCCGAGCAAGCGGCCCAGAAGTTGTACGACAGGGGCTTTTCGGTCTGGGATGTGTCGATCATGTCGGTCGATCCCGGTGGCGCGCGCGCACCGGGCGTGCTGCTCGCCGCGCGGGCCGGCGGCGAGCGCCGGGAAGAAGTGCTGTCCGTGTTGCGCGAGGGGGGCGCCGCGGATTGCGAACGCGCCAAGGGTCATTGGGAAGGCGGACGCTGGACCGATTTCGATCCAAAGCGCGCCCCCTCGCTGGTGGATGCCCCGGAGGGCGAATGCTGGCCTGTGCCAGGCAAGCGCGAAACGGCGGATTCCGCCCATACGAACCATGCCGCCCCGGTCGCCAGGGAGGCCGTGGCGGAAGATAGTACCGGTAACGAAGACCCCGGCAGCGAACTGGAGCACTACGTAGACCGCCAGGTCGCGAGCCATAACTAGTCAGGGGGCATATGTCGCGCAAGGAAATGGCGGAACTCGATACGCTGCGTCCCACGCAGATCACGCTAGGCCTCTACCAGATGCATGAGAAGGCGGAGGTCAGCAACAAGCCGCGCAGTGACGCGGCGCGCAAGCGCTTCATGGAAAGTCATCGCATCCAGACCATCGCGGGTCCGGGCGGCGCACTCTATATCGCCGATCATCACCATTGGGCGCGTGCGTGGCTCGAACTGGGCTGGGAGTCCGCGCCCGTGGAGGTGATAACGGATCTGAGCAATCTGTCGCCCGGCAAGTTCTGGAAGCGCATGCGTGCGATGGGGCATGTGCATCCGTATGACGAGCATGGCAAGCGGCTCGAGATCGATGCACTGCCTGCCACGCTGATGGCGATGCGCGATGATCCGTATCGCAGTCTCGCGGCATTCACGCGCAATGCCGGCGCGTATCGCAAGCCAGGCAATGCATACGGTGACTTTCGCTGGGCCGCATTCTTCCGTCGTCATGTCGAGGAAGACTTGCAGAGCATCGCAGGGTTTGCGCGGGCAATGACGATCGCCATTCCGCTGGCCCGCAGCAGCAAGGCCAGGACGCTGCCGGGTTTTATCGGCAAGTACGTGCCGGAGTGATCGATAAAAAAACACCGCCTCCGCGCATGACGCGGAGGCGGTGTTGTCGTGCGCAGCACCCTATCAGCTTTTGGATTTGTGCTGCGGCTTTCCCTTCTGGCTGGTACTCGCCATCTTTTTCAGTTCCGTCTCGCTCATCGACTTTGCCATCGACTTCGAGGCACCCTTGAGCGTACTGGCCTTGCGCTCGCCGCGCTTGGCGGACAACGCCGCGCCTGCGGCCATCTGCTGCGCCTTGGATTTCGCTGGCATCGCTGACTCCTTCGAGAAAAATTTGAGACCTATATGCGACCGAGGACCACAAGGATGACGACGATCAGGACGATAAGCCCCAGGCCACCGCTCGGGCCGTAACCCCATCCGGAGCTGTAGGGCCATGTCGGCAAGGCACCCAGCAACAGAAGAATAAGAATGATCAGAAGAATGGTACCGATGCCCATGTTTTGCTCCTTTATTGTGGCGCTGGCGCACGGCGGAGAATGCATGTCCGCGCGCTTTGTCCCGGTATGTTCAGGTTAGGACAGTGCCGGTGCGCATTAAGGCGGGCAGGGGCTGAAATCGGTGTAGGAATATGACGACGCCACATGGAAAATGCCGCAGCGCACCTTGCGGGCGTGCTGCGGCAATATGGCCGACGCGGTAAAAATAGCGGCGTCAGAATGCGGCGCGATAGATCGACAGGGCGTCCGCTTCGGTGACTTCGCGCGGATTGTTCACCAGCAGGCGCGTCTGCAGCATGGCGTCGCTGGCCATGCGAGGCAGGTCACTTTCCGCTACGCCCACTTCGCGCAACGTGCGCGGAATGCCGGTAGCCTCGACCAGTCCTTCGATATGCGCGATCAGTGCAGCGGTCTTGGTTTCGTCGCTGCCAGTGGTGCCGGGCAGCACCACGTCGCAAAGTTCGGCATAGCGCTTGCAGGCGGCTGGCGCGTTGAACTTCATCACGTGCGGTAGTACCAGCGCATTGGAGAGACCGTGCGCCACGTGGAAGATGCCACCGATCGGATAGGCCAGGGCATGCACGGCGGCCACGGGTGAGTTGGCAAATGCCTGTCCCGCGAACATCGCGCCCAGCAGCATGGCTTCGCGCGCGTTGCGGTCGTGGCCATTCTCGCAGGCGAGCATCAGGTTCTGCGACAGCAGTTGCAGGGCGCGCACCGCCAGCATGTCGGAGACCGGATTCTTCAGATGGGCGCTGGTATAGGCCTCGATCGCGTGGACCATCGCGTCGATGCCGGTGGCAGCCGTGGCGCCGCGCGGCAGACCCAGTGTGAGTTCCGCATCGAGAATCGCCAGGTCGGCAAACAACTGCGGCGCGACCACGCCCATCTTGGTGGTCTCGCCCGTGGTGACGATCGATACCGCCGTGACTTCGGAACCGGTCCCGGCAGTGGTCGGCATCTGCACGAGCGGCAGCCGCGTGCCGGTGACCTTCTTCACACCGTACATGTCCTTGAGCGATTGCGTGGCCGGCAGCAGCACGGCAATCAGCTTGGCCACGTCCATCGACGATCCCCCGCCCAGCCCCAGCACCACCTCTGCATGGGCAGCGCGCGCGCGCTCGGTGGCTTCGAGCACCACGTGTTCGGGCGGGTCCGCGATGACATCGTCGATCACGGTGACTTCCCACGCATGCTTGCCGAGGTCATCGAGTGCAGGGGCCAGCAGGCCGCTCTTCGCGAGAAAGCCGTCGGTGACCACGCAGAGGCGACGCGCCTGCGGAAAGGATTCGCGCAGCAGCGCGCCAAGCCGGCGCGCCGCGCCGAATTCGACGATCACGGTTGGCGCGGTCTGGAAACGGAAGGGGTTCATCGATGTCTCCGGATGTCTAGGATCTCTGAGTAGTGGGCCGCCTTACATCTGCAGGCAAAGATACTTGATCTCGAGATATTCCTCGATGCCGTGACGCGAACCCTCGCGGCCAACACCTGACTGCTTGATGCCGCCGAACGGCGCCACCTCGTTCGAGATCAGGCCCGTATTCAGGCCCACCATGCCGTATTCGAGTGCTTCACCGGTGCGCCAGGCGCGAGCGATATCGCGCGTGTAGAGGTAGGCGGCGAGTCCGAACTCGGTGGCGTTGGCGGCGGCAATCGCGTCTTCATCGCGCTGGAAACGGAACAGCGGTGCCACCGGTCCGAAGATTTCTTCGCGCGCCACGCGCATGTCTGCGGTGGCATCGGCGATCACGGTCGGCGTGTAGAACGTGCCGCCCAGCTTGTGCGTGCCGCCGCCGGTCAGCACGCGGCCGCCCTTGGCTGTGGCGTCCTCCACGAGCGAAGCCACCTTCTTGATGGCCTTCTCTTCGATCAGCGGGCCGATCACCACGCCGTCTTCCAGCCCATTGCCCACGCGCAACTGGCCGGTGCGTTCGGCAAACTTTGCAGCGAACGCATCGTAGATGCCGTCCTGGATGTAGAAGCGATTGGCGCAGACGCAGGTCTGTCCGCCGTTGCGATACTTGGCCGCGATGGCACCTTCCACGGCAGCATCGACATCGGCATCGTCGAACACGATGAACGGCGCATTGCCGCCGAGTTCGAGCGACAGGCGCTTGATGGTGGGCGCCGATTGCGCCATCAGGATGCGGCCCACTTCCGTGGAGCCCGTAAACGACAGCTTGCGCACGATGGGGCTGCCGGTCAGCACCGCGCCAATGGTCTTCGAATCACCGGTCACCACTTGCAGCACGCCTGCGGGCACGCCGGCGCGATGCGCAAGTTCAGCCAGTGCAAACGCAGAGAGCGGCGTCAGCTCGGCGGGCTTGATGACAATGGCGCAGCCGGCGGCCAGTGCGGGCGCGGCCTTGCGCGTGATCATCGCAGCCGGGAAATTCCACGGCGTGATGGCGGCGCAGACGCCTACCGGCTGGCGCAACGTGACGAGGCGCTTGTCTGCGGCAGGCGTGGCCAGCACTTCGCCATCCACGCGCTTGGCTTCTTCCGCGAACCACTCGATAAAGCTGGCGGCATAGGCGATCTCGCCCCTGGCCTCGGCCAGCGGCTTGCCTTGCTCGCGCGTCATCAGCAGGGCGAGGTCGTCGGTGTTGGCGATCATCAGGTCGAACCAGCGGCGCAGGATCGTGGCGCGCTGCTTGCCGGTCTTCGCGGCCCATTCCTTCTGCGCGGCCTCGGCGGCAACGATGGCACGTTCGGTCTCGGCGGCGCCCAGGTCCGCGACGCGGGCGATGACCTCGCCCGTGGCCGGATCGGTCACATCGAACGTGGCGCCGGAGTCGGCGGCCACCCAATTGCCATCGATATAAGCCTGTTGGCGGAACAGCGAGGGGTCTTTGAGTTGCATGGCGGGGGTTTCCGGGTTGCGTGGAAGTTCGGGTTGCCTATGTTCAATAGGTTGAACTAGTATTCGGTATGTGGAACGATCGTCAAATCATACGCCCATGCCGGAAAGACTGCCAGTGGGGCGTGGCCGTTCCCTCAATCTTGAATCCGTCGCTACTGCCGCCTCATGCCCAAGTCCACTTACTCGCCTGACGATGCCGCACGCCCCACCTCGCCAGCGGTGGTACGCGCCGTCCAGGTGATCGACGCCATCGCCGCCGCGTCCGATCCTCTGACGCTGGCCGACCTGACGCGGCTGACCGGCGCACCCAAAAGCTCGCTGCACGGCATGTGCGACACGCTCGTCCAGCTGCAACTGCTCAAGCGGCTGCCCAATGGCGCGATGGCGCTGGGTCCGCACGTCATGGGCTGGGCCAATGCCTTCCTGTCGCAGACGCAGATCACCGGGGAGTTTCACGCGATGTGGAGCGAGACCGATGCGTTTCACGATGCCACGGTCACGTTGTCGATGCTCGACGGGACAGAGGTGGTCTATCTGGCATGCCAGAACGGCGACCGGCCGCTCGGTGTGACGTTCCGCATCGGCATGCGGCTGCCCGCGCCTTATACCGCCACGGGCAAGGCCATCCTGAGCACGCTGCATACGGCGGATGTCCACCACATGTTTGCCCATGGCCTGCCGCCGCCGCTCACGCGCGCGAGCGTGGCATCGGCCGCGCAGTTGATCGACGAACTCGAGCAGGTGCGCAGCGACGGCTATTCGATCGACAACGGGCAGATGAGGGAAGGCATGACGTGCTTTGGTGCGCCGGTGTTCGATGCCACGCGATCGGTGGCCGCCGGGGCCGTGGCGGTGAGTTACCTGAGCAGCGAGATCGACGCGGCTACCGGGCAGGCGATCGGGCGGCAGGTGCGCGCGCTGGCCAATCGGCTGTCGGCACGGTTGGGTGCGGCCATCCCCTGATGGGGGGAGGGCTGTGACGGGCGTGCTGTGGGGTTCCCGCGTAGACGGATTCTTTTGCGCGACATCAATAGTACGGCTTCGTTGAATGGCTAGCATCCGACAGTTCCTTTCCCGGATGCCCGCAATGACTGCAGTCACGGCCGATGCCACCGGCCGCCTTCCAGATTCTCCTCCCGAGACGCCGTATTCCACTTCCGAGCAGCGCATCATCCGGCGGCCCCAGCTTGTGGCGCCCGCCGGTTCCCTCGCCGCACTGCGCATGGCGTTGCAGCACGGCGCCGATGCCGTCTACCTGGGGCTGCGCGATGCCACCAACGCGCGCAATTTCGGTGGACTCAATTTCAGCGAAGACGATATCCGCAAGGGCGTGGCCGAAGCCCATGCGCGTGGCGCAGAGGTGCTGTTCGCGATCAATACCTTCGCGCAGATGGGCCAGGTCGAACGCTGGCACCACGCTGTGGATGCGGCGGCTGGACTGGGCGCCGATGCGGTGATCATGGCCGACGCCGGCCTGATTGCCTACGCCGCCAGACGGCACCCCTCGCTGCGCATCCATCTTTCCGTGCAGGGTTCCGCTACCCATCTCGACGCCATCGCGTTGATGCGCCAGCAGTTCGGCATTCGCCGCGTGGTGCTGCCGCGCGTCTTGTCCGTGCCGCAGATCGCGAAGCTGGCGCGGCAGACCGATATGGAGCTGGAGGTGTTCGGCTTCGGCAGCCTGTGCGTGATGGCGGAGGGCCGCTGCCTGCTGTCGTCGTATGCCACCGGCGATTCGCCGAACAACAAGGGCGTCTGCTCGCCCGCGCACGCGGTGCGATGGGACGAACACGACGGCACGATGGACGCGCGCCTCTCGGGCATCCTGATCGACCGCTACGCGCCGGGTGAGCCCGCCGGCTATCCCACGCTCTGCAAGGGACGGTTCACGGTGGAAGGCGAGCGCGGTTATGTACTGGAGGAACCCACGAGCCTGAACGCGGTGTCGCTGTTGCCGGCGCTGATCGACATGGGCATCGCCGCCATCAAGATCGAGGGTCGGCAACGCAGCCCGCGCTATGTGGCCGATGTGGTCGGTGTGCTGCGCGCCGCCATCGACGACGCCTGCCGCGATCCGAAACGCTTTTCCCCGCGCCAGGAATGGCAGGCTACGCTGGGCCGCCACGCAGAAGGCGACCAGGTGACCCAGGGGGCGTACGACAGGCCCTGGCGCTGACGTCTACCGTCCCCCGTCCCGGCAGCTTCTGTTCCCCACTTTCCATCACAACCATGCCCACGTCCCTCGTATTCCCACCCGAGCGCGATGACTTTCGCATTGCGCTCGGGCCCCTGCTTTACTACTGGCCGCATCGGTCGGTCCTGTCCTTTTATGCCGCTGTGGCCGATCTGCCTGTGGATCGTGTCTATCTGGGCGAGACCGTCTGCACGCGCCGCCATGAATTGCGCTTCGCCCAATGGATTGAGATTGCGCAGATGCTGCGCGAGGCGGGCAAGCAGGTGATCCTGTCCACGCCGGTGCTGGTCGAGTCCGAATCGGATATCGCCGTCATGCGCCGCGTCTGTGCGCAGGACGATTTCCTGGTGGAGGCCAATGACCTCGGCGCGGTGCGCTGCATGGAGCGCCGGCCTTTCGTCGGCGGTCCGCATCTGAATGTCTATCACGCGGACACGCTGGCGTGGCTGGACCAACTGGGCGCCGTGGGGTGCACGGTGCCGGTGGAGATGGACGGGCGCTCGATGTTGTCGTTGAGCGCGGCCCGCCCGGCCGGCATGACGCTGGAGGCGATGGTGTGGGGACGCATGCCGCTGGCGTTCTCGGCGCGTTGCTTCACGGCGCGCCATCATCGGCTGCGCAAGGATGCCTGCGAGTTCCGGTGCCTGGAGTATCCCGACGGCCTGGTGGCCAACACGGGCGAGGGCCAGGCATTCTTCACGCTCAATGGCATCCAGACACAAAGCGCAACGTGCCTCGACCTGTGTGGCGAAGTCTCGAACATGGCAGCCGGGGGTATCGACTA
The DNA here is from genome assembly GCF_039710735.1 of Cupriavidus sp. DL-D2. Taxonomy (NCBI): domain Bacteria; kingdom Pseudomonadati; phylum Pseudomonadota; class Betaproteobacteria; order Burkholderiales; family Burkholderiaceae; genus Cupriavidus; species Cupriavidus sp. DL-D2. The sequence goes on from NZ_JBDKXK010000015.1 coordinate 72,932, forward strand.
CGTGCGCGTGAGTCCGCATGCGACCGGCACATTCGAAGCCATTGCGCATCTCGACGCCATCCGGCGGGGCGATTCCATGGCGGCGCCCAGTCCCGCGATGCCGGCGGGCGCCCAGCCGAGCAACGGGTATTGGACGGGTGCCCCGGGCATCCAGTGGATTGCGCAGGAGCACGCAGAGGCATGACGATCCTGAACACGATGATGACGCGGGTGCATCGGCGTATGCCTGCCCCGCTGCGCGCGGCACCGTTGGTGGCTGCACTGGAAGCGATGCGTCGCGCGGGATGGATGGAGCCGCCTGCTGCGCTTGAAGGCCGGACCTTCTCGCTGACCGTCGACGACATGGGGCTGGAAGTGCGTTTTCGCTGCCGGGACGGAAAATTCCGGGCTGGACCGTTCGACGGCGCCGAAAGCGATCTGACGCTGCACGCCAATGCGCTCAGCTATCTGCGTTTGATCGGCGGGGATGCCGATACCGATACGCTGTTTTTCCAGCGGCGGCTGTCGATACGCGGTGACACGGCACTCGGGCTCGAAGTGAAATACTGGCTCGATGCCGCGCCCCGGCCCGAGTGGCTGGGGGCACTGGCGCGGCGGCTGGCGTTGCTGTTTCCGGAGCCTGCGGCGACGCCGGCGCAAACGACTGCGCACGCATCCTCGCCAACTTCCTCGCCAACATCCACTGGCTAGAACTCGGGCATGACGCTGCCGTAGTGCGTGCCGCGCTGCTTGTAGCAGTGGCTGGCACGCAGCACGGCACTTGGCGCGTGGGCGAGGTCGTCCATCGCATGGAAGCGTGCGAGCGTTGTGGCGAGTTCCTGTTCGCTGCGCGCATGAACCATGGCGAAGAGGTTGTACTGCCACGTGGGCAAGCGACGCGGACGGCGGAAACACATCGTGACGTACGGCACCTGGGCCAGCCGTACCCCGACCGAATCCACGCGATTGTCGGGCACATTCCAGACACACATGACATTGTGCGTATAGCCGAAATGGCGGTGGCGCAGGATGGCGCCGAAACGCCGGATCACGCCGGACTGGCGCCACGCGGTAAGCCGTCTCAGCGTTTCTGGCAACGACAATCCGCTACGCCGCGCGAGCGCGTGATAGGGATGCGGCGTCAGCGGCAGGCCCACCTCCAGCGCGGCAGCCAGACGCCAGTCGGCCTCGTCGAGCGCTGGCCGTACCGGGTGCTTGAGGCTGCAGGGTTTGTCCAACGCGTCCGGTCCGTGGCAGCCGTGGCCGGGCGCCAGCGGCAGGCCCAGGTCGGCCCGGTACTCCCTTTCCAGCGGCAGGTCGATGGGGCGCTGGCCCACATCCGCGCCAATGCGGTTCAGCACCTCATCGAGCAGAACCTGATCCCGCGCACCGGCCACGAACCAGAGGTTGAAACGATGGCCGTCGCGCACGTGGCTCTGGCTGATGGCGGGATCGTCGTTGATGCGCTCCACGACGCGCTCAAGTCGGGCAACGGGAATGTTCAGCGCCGCAACGGTGCTGGCCCCGATGGTATTCGGTGCGAACACGGCACCGATTCGGCTGATGCGGCCGCTGCCCACATCGCGTGCGAGCAGGCTCAGAACGGTGTGTTCGGCGAGGTCGAACGCCTCGCCAGTAGAAAGGTAGGGACGCGCATGGAGCGGGAAGTCGTGCTGGATGCGCTGGTACAGCTTGTTTTCATCGAACATGGCAGACGGGCGACCGGGACTGGACGCGTAACAAGGCGTGGAGTCAATGCGCAGGTGCCGTGTCTTGCTATGAACCGGAGCACGCCCGCATCATGCGGGCATCATGTGGAAGTTGGACCGTCCCCTCGTTGATACGGGTCAAGCGGTGTCCAGATGGTAGGCCGACGCAATCGCCGTCGCCCGTTGCTCCATCCGTACGGCGAGCAGCGCGATACCGAGTGCGGCCAGCGGGGCGAGTGCGGCGATCCACGGCAATGCGCCGAGCCCCAATGCACGTTCGACCACGACGCCACCCAGCCACGCCCCAAGACCGTTACCCAGGTTGAACGCCGCGATGTTGAAGCTCGATGCAAGGTTTTCACCAGCGCCGCGCGCATGGCGCAGCACGCGCAGTTGCAGCGGAGAGACCGTGGCGAACGCTGCGATGCCAAGCAGGGCGATGAAGACGGTCATGCCCGCCTGGTGGTGCAGCGTCAGCGTCATGGTGGCAAGCACCAGGGTCAGCGCCAGCAGCGCGCCCAGGAGAGCGCCCGTGGGACGGCGGTCCGCCATGCGTCCGCCGATGATGTTGCCGACGATCATGCCGCCGCCGAACAGCAGCAGGATGGGCGATACAGCGCTTTCGCCGAACCCTGTCACGCGCGTCAGCAGCGGCTGGATATAGGTGATCACCGCGAAGACGCCCATCGATTGCAGCACCGTCATGAGCAGCCCGAGTTGGACCTGCGGCCGGACCACCGTGCGCAGTTCATCGATCAGGCGAACCGGCGCGGAGTCGTCGCGGCTCGACTTCACCAGCAGCGCGATCACGATCAGCGAGATCACACCGATCACCGTCATAGCCCAGAACGTCGAGCGCCATCCCATATGCAGGCCGAGCCAGGCACCAGCCGGCATGCCGAGCAGCGTGGCGAGGGTCAGGCCCGAGAACATGATCGAGATAGCCGATGCCTTGCGGTTCGGTGGCACCAGGCTGGTGGCGACCACTGCGCCGACGCCGAAGAACGTGCCATGCGTCAGTGACGTGACCACGCGCGCAATCATCAGCGTGGTGTAGTCCGGCGCCAGCGCGCAGGCGGCGTTGCCGATGGTGTAGATCGCCATGAGCGCCATCAACACCGCCTTTCGCGGCATGCGGCGCGTCAACAGCGTCAGGATGGGCGCGCCGGCAAAGACGCCCAGCGCGTAGCCGGACACCAGCATGCCAGCGGCGGCGATGGTCACGTGAAGGTCTGCCGAGACCTGCAACAGCAGACCCATGATCACGAACTCCGCGCAGCCGATGCCGAAGGACCCGGCAGTCAGCGCATAGAGTGCGGCCGGCATGCGTGAGCCGGTGTTGGGAGCAAGGGTAGGGGGCATGGGGTTTCGTCTGAGAAAGCGGGCGCGGGAGGATGTCCTGCAGAGGCCCGCAGAGAGAGAGTGGTCAGGGGCGAAGTGTGGGGCTTCTCGATCTTATGAAAAACGGGCAATATCCATAATTAGTTTCAAGAATCAATTGAGAATAATGGATCGCATCGGTGACATTTCGTTGTTCCTGCGCGTGCTCGACCTGGGTTCGATCAGCGCTGGCGCCCGCAGCCTGGACCTCTCCGTCGCAGTGGCCAGCCAGCGGCTGCAACGGCTGGAGCGGGAACTGGGCGTCAGGCTGCTGCATCGCACCACGCGGCGCCTGCATGCCACCCCCGAGGGGGCGGTCCTGGCCGAACAGGGCCGCGCGCTGGTGGAAGACCTCGAAGCGTTATCCGGATCGCTGCGGCAGGCGGGCAGCGGCATCACGGGCACCTTGCGGGTAACCACGTCGGCGTCCTTCGGGCGGCAGTACATCTCGCCGCTATTGCCGGAATTCCTGCGCGCGCATCCGGGCGTCAACCTCAGCATCAACCTGAGCGACCACGTGCTCGATCTGGTCAGCAGCGGCTTCGACCTTGCCATCCGCATCGGCGCGCTGGAGGATTCGACGCTGGTGGCACGCAAGCTGGCGGACAACCGCCGGCTGCTTTGTGCAAGTCCGCAATACCTTGAGGAACATGGCATGCCGCAAACGCCGGAAGACCTGGCGCGGCATCAGTGCCTGGTGCTGGTGGGTGCGCAGGGGCGGGCCGATGTCTGGCGTTTCGAAGACGGCAAGGGGGGAGAGATTGCCGTGCGCGTGAGGGGAAGGGTGGAGGCGAACACTGGCGAACTGTTGTCCGATGCCGCGCTGGCCGGCTTCGGCATCGCGCTGCATTCCACCTGGCATGTCTGCGACGACCTGCGCACGGGCCGGCTGGTGCAGGTGTTGCAGGACTACCCGCTGGCTGTCACCGGCATTTACGCGTTGATGCCGGAGCGCCGACTGGTACCGCCGCGTGTGCGGGCCTTCGTCGATTTTCTTGCCGAGCGCTGGCAGACATCGCCGCCGGGCAGTTCGAGCCCGGCCTTGGGTTTGCCGGAATCCTGACCTACATTCATCTGTTTGGCAACCACCCGCCGGCAACCATGCAACGGATTGCCTAATTCTTGAGCAGTCCGGTGCGAACCCGCGAAAACTGGGCTGCAGCGCGCCAAAGGCACAGATTATCCACAGAAACTGTGGATATCCTCAACGTGGGGCATCCCACCTTGGCGCAGTCGGGTTTTAGCTATGCTGTGGCACCAATGTCGCTCAACCGTCCGCTTCATGCTCGCTATGCGCAGGATCAGGATTGTCGTCGTGCCGATTGCCGCCGTGCTGGCTGTCTCGCTGGCCGGCTGCGTGTCCTATTACCGCGTGCCATCGGACGCGCCTTTCGCCAGTGTGCGGGTGGTGAGCAATACCGACGACCGGACTACCTTCAACGTGCTGGACCCGGCCGGGTGCCCCAAGCCGTATCCGCGCGTGCTGGCCGGTACGGGCAAGCAACTCGCGGCAATGGGGCGCGATTCCACGCTCGACATGGCAGGCAGTTCGCCCGAGCCGGCATCGCGCACGCGTGAGCGCAAGGTGGTGCCGGGCAAGCGTATCTATATTGCCGTGCTGTCCTATGCCGCGCCGCCGGCAGAGGAAATGCGCTGTGCGGCGGGGGTATCGTTCGTCCCGCAGACGGGCGGTCAGTATGAAATCCGGTTCCAGCGCGACGAGGCTGCGACGCATTGCGGTGCGCAGGTGCTGCGGTTGCAGCCAAGGGCGGATGGTAGTGCGGCGTTGGCGCAGGAACCCTCGCAACAGGGGTTCCGGGCATTGCGTGCGGAATATCTTTGCGAGGCGCGCCCGGCGCAATGACGGGCCGCGCCTCTGTCATGCAGAAGCAGCGCGAAGCGGATCAGCCTGCCTGTTCGATCAGGAAACGCTCCGGACGCTTGCCCAGCCAGGCCGGTGCGCGGCCACGGCCCGACCACGTCTTGCCGGACTTCGGATCACGATATTTCGGGGGCAGTGCGGACGCTGCCTTGGGCGCAGCGGCATGGGAGCCGGCCGGGCGGCCACGACGGCGCTTCGGCGCAATATCGTCGGCGGTCAGATCGTAGTCCGACATCAATTGCCGAATCTGCTCGATCACGTTAGCCACTTCATTGGCGCGCACTTCGCTGAGCTTGGCTTCGAGCGCTTCTTTTTCAGCCAGCAGTTGCTTGTAAGTCGGCATTTTATAGATCCCCGTTACAGTTGGCGGTAGTTTACCGTGGTCGCAATCTGGTCCGCATACCAAAAATATTACAAAGTAATTCCGAAAAAGCACGATTCAAACGTCGAATTGTGTAAAAAAAACTTCTCCGGAAGGGTGCAGGGCTGTAGCCAACTCCGATTTATCGGACTTTGCAGGACCACGTCACTGCAAAAATATCGCCGCAGGCCAACGCACCGGACAAGATCCTATCAGACCTGTAAATCACGGCAAACTATTCGGCCCCGATTTTCCTTTGCGCAATACCAGCAATTCCGCGAAAAAACCGCGTGACACTGGCTTCCGGACGGGGCCCCGAGATGCCAGATTGGCTGTCAGCATTGATATTTTTGTCATGTTGCCGTGTGGGCGAAGGCGCTACGGGCTAAATGAACAAGCCGGATTCACAATAAAAAACCCCCGGGCGGAAAGGTCCCGGGGGCTGAAATTCCACCGGTCATCCCAGGTGGAGGAGACATCGTTGTCGGTATCGGATTTTGCTTAGATTGCCCATCCGCCCGCATAAAACGCGGCGAGCGCCACGGCAATAGCCACCGTACCGATATTGAGCTTGCGCCATTCACCCGCCACCAGCCGGCCGATCACCAGCGTGCAGAAGCCGAGCATGATGCCAGTGACGATATTGCAGGTCAGCACGATGAATACCGCGCAGACCAGACCGGCCAGGGAATCGACCAGATCGTCCATATGCAGGCGCGACACGCTCGACAGCATCAGCAGGCCCACGTACATCAACGCGGGCGCCGTGGCATACGATGGCACCAGCGCCGCCAGCGGCGAGAAGAACATGACGGCCAGGAACAGGGCGCCCACGGTCACGGCTGCCAGACCGGTGCGCGCGCCAGCGGCCACGCCCACGGTCGATTCGATATAGGCCGCTGCGGGTGCGCCGCCGAAGAAGGCCGAGAAGATCGAGCTGACCGAATCCGCCGTCAGCGCACGGCCGCCGTTATGGATGCGGCCCGTGGCGTCGAGCTGGTTGGCCTGGCCGGCCACTGCGCGGATCGTACCGGTGGCATCGAACACGGCGGTCATCACCAATGCCAGCACGCTGGGCAGCACGGCTGCAGACAGCGCGCCGCGAATGTCCATCGCGCCGATCAGCGAGGCCTGGCCCGGTGCGGACAACGTGGGCAGTGCAAAGATGCCAGTGAACTTCACGGCCGGATCGAAGGCGAGGCCCAGTGCCGAGATACCGACGATCACCAGCAGGATGCCGCCGGGCACGCGGCGACGTTCCAGGCCGAAGATCGCCGCCAGGCCCAGCACCGACATCATCACGGGGAAGGCGGTGATGTGGCCCAGTGCCACAGGCAGGCCGGGGCCTGGATTCTTCACCACGAGACCCACTTCGTTCGAAGCGATCAGCAGCAGGAAGAGGCCGATGCCGATGCCCGCACCGTGCGCTACGCCGGCAGGCAGGTTGCGCAGGATCCAGGAGCGTACGCCGGTCACAGAGATGGCCGTGAAGACCACGCCCATCAGGAACACGGCGCCGAGCGCCACGGCGGGGGTCAGCTTCTGTCCGAGCACGAGACCGAACGCCATGAAGGCGGTCAGCGAGATGGCACAGCCGATGGCGATGGGGAGTTTGGCCCACAGGCCCATCAGCAGCGATCCGAAGGCCGTGGTCAGGCAGACGGCCACGAACACGGCGCTGGTGTCGAACCCAGCCTTGCCGAGCATGCCCGGCACCACGAACACGGCATAGACCATCGCCATGAAGGTGGTGATGCCTGCCACCACCTCGCGGCGCTGCGTGCTGCCGCGCGCGCTGATCTGGAAATACTGGTCGATCTTGCCGCCGGGCTGCGGCGGCGCACTGGCCACGTCCTGCACGTCCGTCACCGACGGATAGGGCTGTTCGATCATGGTTGTGTCTCCTTGCTGGGGCGCTGCGCACGTCCGCGTACGGATCGGGCGTCAGCCTCGTCTCACGTGGTTCCGGGTGCGAGGTCGGAGTCCCGGCGGCATCGGCAAGGGTGCGGGCGTCTCGTTCCTCGGTGTCCGGCCTCTGGTGAATCGTGATGAGCGACCAGGGGCCGGGTGCCGTTCGACGCCTCTGACGGGCGGGATCCGGCGAGGCTCAAAGGTAGGCGAGGCATTGCGGCGGTTCATCACCGGGGGCGGATGCGGAACATGCCGCGCGCCGAATAACCACGGGCTGGCGGTGCTTTCGACGGCTCAGGGATTTCCCTCGGTGGGTCCTGCGGAGCGTGTCATGCGTCACAACGCATGCGATTCCATGGAATTCCCGCATCGATGGCGACAGTTTCACTAAAGCTGGCCGCACGTGTGGCCGATAGCCCTTTGGCAACACCCATATTCATAGACCGAGCCAGCGGAGCACAGCATGACCAGCGCGATGAGAGACATCGACGAGCGCACCAACCTGACCAACAACAACCAGTTCGAGTTGCTGTTGTTCCGACTGGGCGATGCAACCCACAGCGGACAGTCCGAACTGTTCGGCATCAACGTTTTCAAGGTCAGGGAAATCCTGGTCATGCCATCGGTGACCACGGTGGTGGGCGCCGGCCCGTCGATCCTCGGCATGGCCGATATCCGCGGCCAGGTCATTCCGGTGATCGACCTGCCGCGTCTGCTGGAATGCTCGCCGAAGTCGGGCCTCAACATCATGCTGGTGACCGAGTACGCGCGTTCGACGCAAGGCTTTGCCGTCGAAGCCGTCGAGGAAATCGTACGGCTCGACTGGAACCAGGTGATCTCCGCGGAGACCAGCGTCAAGGGCGGCCTGGTAACCAGCATCGCCAAGCTCGATGTGGGTGGCGACAACCCGCGCCTGGTGCAGGTGCTAGACGTGGAGCAGATCCTGCGCGACGTGCTGCCCACGCGCCAGCCCGATGTGGACCCCGCCACGGTGGGGCCGCAACTGACCATTCGCCCCGGCACCAAGATCCTGTGCGCTGACGATTCTGCACTGGCGCGTGGCCTGATCGAGAATGGCCTCAAGGCCATGGGCGTGCCCGTGGTGATGACCAAGACGGGCCAGGAAGCGTGGGAAATGCTCGGCCAGATTGCCGACCTGACCGCCAGCCAGGGCAAGACCATCCGCGATGAAGTGGCACTGGTGCTGACCGATCTGGAAATGCCCGAGATGGACGGCTTCACGCTGACGCGCAAGATCAAGGCCGATGCACGCCTGAAATCGCTGCCCGTGGTCATCCACTCGTCGCTCTCCGGCGAGGCCAGCGAGGAACACGTGCGCAAGGTTGGCGCCGATGCGTATGTGTCGAAGTTCCTGGCGAAGGATCTCGCGGATACGATTCGCGGCGTGCTGGCGCGGCATCCGTAAGGGACGTATTTTCCCTGTCGGTTTACTCCCCTCTCCCGCTCGCGGGAGAGGGGCGGGGGAGAGGGCCAGCAGTTCCACTTGCGACACGTCGTCAAGCAGAACCTCCAGCCCTCTCCCGTTTCACGGGAGAGGGGAGTAACATCATCGGTTGCCCCTTCACCCTGTTTTGCCCAAAAAAAAGGCACGCCAGCTCCTTCGAGCGCTGGCGCGGGTTGGCGGGCTGTCAAGAGGGCAATTATCCACGCAAGCTGTGGATAGTTCTGCCTCTCGGAAAGAATGCTACTTCGGCTGCGCCACGGTGCGCAGATACGGCTTCAGCGTCTTGAATCCATCGGGATACTTCTTCTTTGCATCCTCGTCGGAGACCGAGGTCGGGATGATCACGTCGTCGCCCGGCTTCCAGTTCACGGGCGTGGCCACGGTGTGTTTCGCATTGAGTTGCAGCGAGTCCAGCAGGCGCAGCACTTCGTCGAAATTGCGTCCCGCGCTCATCGGATAGACCAGCATCGCCTTGACCTTCTTGTCCGGTCCAATCCAGAACACCGAGCGGATGGTGGCGTTGTCCACGGCGGTGCGCGGACCGCTGCCGCTGGCCTCGGGGTGAATCATGTCGTAGAGCTTGGATACGCTGAGATCGGCATCCCCGATCATCGGGTAGTTCACGGCCGTGCCCTGCGTTTCCTCGATGTCCTTGGCCCAGCGCGAGTGATCGGTCACGGGATCGATCGACAGGCCGATGACCTTGGTGTTGCGCTTGTCGAACTCGGGTTTCAGCTTGGCCATGTAGCCGAGTTCGGTGGTGCAGACCGGCGTGAAATCCTTGGGGTGCGAGAACAGGATGGCCCAGCTGTCGCCGATCCACTCATGGAAGTTGATCTTGCCCTCGGTGGTTTCTGCAGTGAAGTCGGGCGCGGTCTCGCCAATACGGATAGCCATGATGAAAGTTCCTTCGATGAGATGGACAGGGGGGATGGGACCACGGAAATGCGCAATCCAGTATAGGAACTGGCGCGGCAAATGGGGAGTGTAGCGGTATCGTGGGCGTCACACGCGGCGGTGTGTGGTGAATCGCTCAGTCCGCACGCTCCAGGTCCGCGATCACGGCACGCAGGAACCGCGCGGCCTCGCCGCCCGTGACCACGCGGTGATCGAATGTCAGCGACAGCGGCATCACCCGGTGTACTGCCGGCACGCCATCGGCGGCCACCACCTCGGCGCGTATACGGCCCGCACCGAGAATGGCGACGGTGGGCGGTACCACGATAGGCGCCGCGTATCGTCCCGCGATCATGCCGAAGTTCGACAGCGTGATGGTGTTGCCGCGCATCTCCTCTGGCGCGATGGTGCGTGCCAGTACATCGGCGCGCATGCGGTCCAACCCGGCGCGCAGGTCGGCGGCGTCGCGCTGGCCCACGTTGCGCAGCACGGGCACGAACAATCCTTCCGGCAGATCCGCGGCGATACCCACATCGATCCGTTCGAGCAGATGCCGGCGTCCGGTCTTGCCTTCGTACCACGCATTGAGTGCAGGTTCCGCACGCACGCCTGCCACGAGCGCGCGCACGAGCCGGATGGTGACGTCGCGCCCTGCGGCGGTGACTTGCCACGCGTGAAGGTCGGCATCGTCCATCACGGTGGCAGCGGCCACTTCGCTCTGCGCGCGGGCCATGTTCTGCGCCATGGCACGGCGTACGCCACGCACGATATCGGCGGGACCGTTCTCGGCCAGCGTGGTGGCTACGCGTTGCACATCGGTGGCGGTGATCACGCCATCGCGGCCGGATGGGGTGACCATCGCCAGATCGACTGACAGTTTGCGCGCCAGTGCACGCACCGCTGGCGTGGCGCGCAGGCCGTGGCTGCCTTGCAGACCTGCCGCGCCGACGCGCGTTTCGCCTTCGCGCACGACATGTGTACCGACCTTGACCGCACCCACTACCGTGCCCGCATCATCGGAAGCGCCCGCGCCCTCGAAGCCCACGAGCGGTGCGCCCAGGTGCACGATGTCGCCCGGTTGCGCGAAGAGTCGCGCGACCTTTCCGCTGAACGGCGAAGGAATCTCGACGATGGCTTTCGCGGTTTCCACCGAAAGCAGGGGCTGGTCTGCGGCAATGCTGTCACCGGGCTTGACGTGCCACGTCACGATCTCGGCTTCCTGCAGGCCCTCTCCAAGGTCGGGCAGCTTGAAGGTCCGCATCGTTGTCTCCCTCTGGTTTCTGAACGCTAGGCGGCGTCGAGCGCGCGGCGCGCGGCATCGACGATCTGTGCCACGGACGGCAGGTAGCTGTGTTCCAGCCGCGCCAGCGGCACCACGGTGTCGTAGCCGGTCACGCGCTGCACCGGTGCGCTCAGCGAATACAGTCCCGCATCGGCCAGGTTCGCGGCAATCTCGGCGCCTACGCCCGCAGTGCGCGGTGCTTCGTGAACGATCACGCAGCGACCACTCTGCGCCACCGATTCGAGGATCGTTTCCATATCGAGCGGCTTGAGCGTGGCCACATCGATGACCGCCGCGGAAATGCCTTCGTCGGCCAGTTGCTCCGCAGCGGCGAGCGTCTCCTGCACCATCGCGCCCCAGCTCACGAGCGTGATGTCGGTGCCTTCGCGCAGCGTGAAGCAGGCGTCGAGCGGCAGGGCCTGACCATCGTCGAGCACTTCTTGCCGGAACAGGCGATACAGCCGCGTTGGCTCGAAGAAGATCACGGGATCCGGATCGCGTATGGCCGCGAGCAACAGGCCATAGGCACGCGCGGGCGAGGAGGGCATCACCACGCGTAGCCCCGGGATATGGGCGAACAATGCTTCGGGGCTTTCGGAATGATGCTCGGGCGCATGGATGCCCGCACCGCTGGGCGCGCGCACGACCATCGGACAACCGAGCCGACCGCGTGTGCGATGCCGCATGTGGCCGGCGTGATTCAGGATGTTGTCGATGGCCGGATAGATGAAGCCGGCAAACTGGATTTCGGGCACGGGCTTGAGACCCATCGCCGCCATGCCGATGGCTGCGCCGACAATGCCGCCTTCGGCCAGCGGGGTATCGATGACGCGTGTCTCGCCAAAGCGCGCCTGCAGGCCAACCGTTGCACGGAAGACGCCGCCGTTGACGCCGATGTCTTCGCCAAGCAATACCACGTCAGCGTCGTGCGCGAGTTCATAGGCGAGGGCCAGGTTCACGGCTTCCACGAGATGCAGTTCAGCCATGATCGCTCTCCGTGCTGGCGTTCGTCTGGGCGTAGCGTTGCGCGGTGTCGAGCTGCGCGGCCATGGCATCGGGCAACGTTTCGTAGAGGCAGTCGAACATGGCCGAGACATCGGGATGCGGCAGCGCCAGATAGGCTTGCACCGCATCGGCCACGGCCTGCTGGCATTCGCCGATCAGCGCTTCCTCACGCGTGGCATCCCATGCACCGAGGCTCGCCAGATAGGTGCGCAGGCGCGAGATGGGTTCGTGGCGCCAGGCTTCCTTGACCGTGGCATCGTCACGGTAGCGCGACGCATCGTCAGCAGTGGTGTGGTCGCCCAGCCGATAGGTTACGGCTTCGATCAGCGCCGGCCCGCGGTCCTCGCGCGCACGTTGGATCGCGTCGTCAACACGCTGCCGCACGGCGATGATGTCGTTGCCATCGACCTGTTCGCCGGGAATGCCTGCCGCAATGGCCTTCTGCGCCAGCGTGGCCGCCGCCGTCTGCCTGGCACGCGGCATCGAGATGGCCCACTGGTTGTTGTTGATGACGATGACTAGTGGCACCTGCCAGGCACCAGCCATGTTCATCCCTTCGTAGAAAGCCCCGTTCGACGTGCCGCCGTCGCCGATGATGCAGACGGCCACGGCACCGGGCTTGCGCTGCTTCAGCGCGAAGGCGATGCCCGCCGCATGGCCCACCTGGGTGCCGATGGGCACGCAGTTGCCAAAGTCGTGCGGCACTGCGGCAAAAGCACTGCCGCGTTCGTCGCCCCCCCAATACAGCAGGCTCTCCGTCATCGTGACGCCCCGCACAAATTGCGCAGCGTGATCGCGATAGGACGGCACGAGGACATCGTCGGTTCGCATCGCCGTGGCGACGCCAACGCCCACCGCTTCCTGCCCCAGCGCCGACGCAAACGTACCGATCTGGCCGGTGCGCTGCATCGCAATGGCCTTGAGATCGAACTGCCGGGTCAGCACCATGGCGCGATAGAGCGGCAGCAACGCAGCCGGATCGCGGGCAAAGTCGGGAAGGTCGGGTGCGGGAACACCCTCGGGGGAAAGATAGCGGGTAAAACCAATCTCAAAGCGCGCAACAGTGCCCATGTGGTGGTCCCCTTGTGCGATGCGGCGCAGCATCTCGTGAACGCTGCTGCTTTCGACTATAGGAGACGGAAAGAGGAATGGGCGTGCGGTGGCGCGCGTTTGATTTCGATTGCTGTGGGCGTGGTTTACTCCCCTCTCCCGCTTTGCGGGAGAGGGGCGGGGGAGAGGGCAAGCGGTGCAAATTACGATGTGGTCGGCAAGCAGACCCTCCGGCCCTCTCCCCCAGCCCCTCTCCCATTGCATGGGAGAGGGGAGCAAAAACAGAGCGAGAGATCTACACCGGCTTCCAAACCGGCGATGCCGCCACCGATACCTTCTTCGGCAAAATCGACTGCCCCGTGAACGCATCGGCAATCCGCTGCTGCTCCGCCAGCGCGGGCGCATCCACGGGCTGCACCTGGTAGGTCCGCCGTGCATTGGCCGCTTCCACCGTGGCGGCATCCAGCCCGATCAGCGGGGCGTGCCACGCAGCGGCTTCCGTCGGATTGGCCTTGAGCCATTCGCCCGCGCGCTTCAGTTCGGTGTAGACCGTGGCCAGCACGTCCGGGCGGCGGTTTGCGTAGGGCGTGGCAGCCAGATAGAACCTCCGGTAGCTCGACAGCTTCGAGCCGTCGCGCAAGATCCTCGCATTCGCCTGCCGTTGCACGGCAGCGAGGAACGGGTCCCAGATGACCCAGGCCGCCACGCTGCCGCGCTCGAATGCTGCGCGGGCATCGGCGGGCGTGAGGTAGGCCGGTTCGATATCGCGCATCGACAATCCCGCTTCGTTCAATGCTTCGAGCAGCAGGTAGTGGGCGCCGGCGCCCTTCGAGAACGCCACGCGCTGACCCTTGAGTTGGGCGACCGAGCGGATCGGTGAATCGTGGCGCACCACGATGGCCTGCGCCGTAGGCGAGGGTGCTTCGATCGCGTAGTACGTCAGGTTGGCACCAGCAGCCAGCGCGAACGGCGGCACGGCATCCGCTACATCTGCAGTCAGGTCGAGGTTGCCGACGTTGAGCGATTCCAGCAGCGGCAGGCCGGATGTGAACTCATGCCACTGCACGGTGACCTTGCGCGGCGCGAGCGCCTGCTCCAGCGTCTGGCGAGATTTCAGCCAGATCATCAGCGTGGAGGATTTCTGGTAGCCGATGCGCAGCGTCTCGGGCTTGTCGCCGGTTTGGCCATGGGCGATACCCGTCAGGAGCGAACCGCCGAAGCCAGCCGCACCGGCCAGCAGGATGCGCCGGCGCGCGGGGTTGGACAGTGACATGCGAGTTTCCTTTTGTTTTCTTGACCCAGCGGGGCAGCGTAAGACGCCGCATCGTCACACCGGAACGAAGGAAACCGCGTTTGCTTATGCGTTCCTTCGCATATGCACCCGCCGTATAACGCGGCGCGATTTGATTCGTTGTCTGCGCGATGGCGGTTCCCTACAGTGCAAGGCTTGTGCCCTTCCCCCAGAGAGCCCGTCATGAGTTTTGCAGTCGATACCCTCCAGGATTTCGAGATCCGCCCGTTCGATGCCGCGCTTGGCGCCGAAGTGGTTGGACTCGACCTGAACCAGCCGCTGTCCGACGAGGATTTCCGGCGCATCCATCGTGCCCATCTCGATCACCACGTGGTGGTGTTTCGAGACCAGCGCATCACGCCCGATCAGCAGATCGCGTTCAGCCGCCGCTTTGGGCCGCTGCAGATCCACGTGCTGAATCAGTTCCAGTTGGCCAACCATCCCGAAATCCTGATCGTCTCCAACGTGCTGAAGGATGGCAAGCCGATCGGTCTCGGCGACGCAGGCCACTTCTGGCATTCGGATCTCTCGTACAAGGAAAAGCCGAGCCTGGGCTCGCTGCTGCATGCGATCGAACTGCCAGCGGAAGGCGGAGACACGCTGTTCGCCAACATGCACGCCGCGTGGGATTCGTTGCCTGCCGAGCTGCAACGCAAGGTGGAAGGACTCACAGCCGAACACACCTATCTTGCGCGCTACGCCGAATTGCAGAAGCGCAGTCCGTGGCGTCCAAACCTGACGGCCGAGCAGATCGCGCAGGTCAGGCCGGTGATCCAGCCCGTGGTGCGCACGCATCCGGAGACGGGTCGCAAGGCACTGTTTGTCAGCGAGCATTTCACGACGCGCATCGTCGGCCTGCCCGAGGATGAAAGCCGCGCGCTGCTCGATACCTTGTTCGCGCACAGCGTGAAGCCGGAACACGTCTATCGCCACCAATGGCGCGAGCACGACCTGGTGTTCTGGGACAACCGCTCGTTGCTGCATCTTGCAGCCGGCACGCCTGACCATCTGCGTCGCGTGATGTACCGCACGACGATCGAAGGCGACACACCGTTCTGATCGGTCATTCTGATTGGCCGTCCTGATCCCGCATCGAATCATCACCCTACCGAAAAAGCCCCGGAGTCCCCGCATGTCCCTGTTTTCGTCCGCCACTACCTTGACCCGCCGCGCCACGCTGGCCTTGCTGACCGCCGGCCTCGCCGTGACCGGCACGGCCCATGCGGAAGGCAAGATTCGCATTGCCGAGCAGTTCGGCGTGGTCTATCTGCTGCTGAACGTGGCGCGCGATCAGCAACTGATCGAAAAGCACGGCAAGCAGCAGGGCGTCGATGTGAAGGTGGAATGGACGCAGCTCTCCGGTGGCTCGGCCGTCAATGACGCGCTGTTGTCGGGTGCCATCGATATCGCCGGTGCAGGTGTGGGCCCGCTGCTCACGCTGTGGGACCGCACGCACGGCAAGCAGAACGTGAAGGGCGTGGCGTCGCTAGGCAACTTCCCGTACTACCTTGTTTCGAACAATCCGAAGGTGAAGTCGATTGCCGATTTCACGGAAAAGGATCGCATTGCATTGCCGGCGGTCACGGTGTCCGTGCAGTCGCGTGTGCTGCAACTGGCGGCGGCGAAACAGTGGGGCGACAAGGAATTCAATCGCCTCGACAAGTGGACGGTTGCCGTGCCCCATCCGGACGCCGCTGCGGCAGTGATTTCCGGCGGCACAGAGATCAACAGCCACTTCGGCAATCCGCCGTTCCAGGAGCAGGAACTGGCTGGCAATCCGAACGCGCGCATCGTACTGAATTCGTATGACGTGCTCGGCGGTCCTGCATCGGCGACGGTGCTCTACGCCACCGAGACATTCCGGAATGAAAACCCGAAGACGTATCGCGCTTTCGTCGATGCACTGGCCGAAGCCGCGCAGTTTGCGACGAAGAATCCGGAAGCCGCCGCCGATCTCTACATCCGCGTGAACAAGGCGAAGATCGATCGCGCGCTGCTGGTCAAGATCCTGAAGAACCCGCAGGTCCAGTTCAAGATCACGCCGGAAAACACGTACGCGCTGGCCGCGTTCATGCATCGCGTGGGCGCCATCAAGAACCAGCCGAAGTCGTGGCAGGACTATTTCTTCCAGGACGCAGCCACGGCCAAGGGGAGCTGATATGGCAGAAGCATTGCATGGCGGCGCGCGCCTGCGCGTAGTGTCGCAACCGCAGCCGTTGCTGCAGGTTGATCGCGTATCGCTGGAATACCGCACGCCGCAGCGCGTGGTACGTGCCACGCATCAGGTGAGCTTCGACGTGCACGCGGCGGATCGCTTCGTGTTGTTGGGACCATCGGGCTGCGGCAAATCGACATTGCTCAAGGCCGTGGCTGGCTTCGTGCCGCCCGCCGAAGGCGAGATCCGGCTCGAAGGTCAGCGCGTGCGCGCGCCGGGACCGGACCGCATCGTCGTGTTCCAGGAGTTCGACCAGTTGCCGCCGTGGAAGACCGTCAAGCAGAACGTAATGTTTCCGCTGCGGCAATCAGGCCGGATGTCGAAGGCGGAAGCTGCCGATACGGCCATGCACTTTCTGAACAAGGTGGGACTGGCCGCGTTTGCCGATGCGTATCCGCACACGCTGTCGGGCGGCATGAAACAGCGCGTGGCCATTGCGCGCGCGCTGGCGATGCGGCCCAAGGTGTTGCTGATGGACGAGCCGTTCGCGGCGCTCGATGCGCTGACGCGTCGGCGCATGCAGGAAGAACTGCTCGCGCTATGGGACGACGCGGCGTTCACGCTGCTGTTCGTCACGCATTCGATCGAAGAAGCACTCGTGGTGGGCAGCCGCATCCTGTTGCTGTCCCCGCATCCGGGCCGCGTGCGCGCCGAACTGAATAGCCACCAGTTCTCATTGGCGAGCCAAGGCAGCGCGGAATTCCAGCACGCCGCGCAGCGCATCCACAACATGCTGTTCGAGACGCCTGCCGAGACACACGGCGCGCAGGAACGCGTGATCGCAGCAGGGCATTGAACATGACGACGATTCAACCCTCCATCCGCCCCGAATACGAGCGCGTACTCGAACCCTTTACCGCCGTGCCGCTGTCGCGCGGACTACCGTGGTATCGGCAACTGTGGCAGCAGGGCTGGCTGCGCAAGGCCGTGATCCTCGCCGTGCTGGCCGTGATCTGGGAAATCGCCGCGCGTATCCAGGACAACGACCTGCTGCTGCCAACCTTCCTGGCCACGGCGCGTGCGTTTGGCGATGCAGTGGCCAGCGGCGAGTTGCCGGGCAAGGCTGCCGTGTCGTTGTCGATCCTGCTGCAAGGTTACGCGGCGGGCATCCTGCTGGCGTTCGTGCTGACCACCGCAGCCGTGTCTACGCGTATCGGACGAGACCTGCTGGAGACGCTGACCGCGATGTTCAATCCGCTGCCGGCCATCGCATTGCTACCGCTCGCGCTGCTGTGGTTCGGGCTGGGCAGCAAGAGCCTGATTTTCGTGCTGATTCATTCCGTGTTGTGGCCGTTGGCGCTGAATACGTACGCGGGATTTCGCGGTGTGCCCGAGACACTGCGCATGGCCGGGCGCAACTACGGTCTGCGCGGATTGCGCTACGTGGTGCGGATCCTCGTGCCTGCTGCGTTGCCGGCGATCCTGTCGGGCCTCAAGATCGGCTGGGCGTTTGCATGGCGCACGCTGATTGCGGC
The DNA here is from genome assembly GCF_039710735.1 of Cupriavidus sp. DL-D2. NCBI lineage: Bacteria > Pseudomonadati > Pseudomonadota > Betaproteobacteria > Burkholderiales > Burkholderiaceae > Cupriavidus > Cupriavidus sp. DL-D2. The sequence continues at coordinate 90,834 of NZ_JBDKXK010000015.1, forward strand.
CGAACTGGTGTTCGGGGCATCGTCGGGCAAGGGCGGGCTGGGCTGGTACATCTTCCAGAACCGCAACGAGCTTTATACCGACCGCGTGTTCGCGGGACTGGCCACGGTGATCCTGATCGGGCTGGCCGTGGAAGGGCTCGTCTTCACCACGCTCGAACGGCTGACCGTGCGCCGCTGGGGACAGCAGCACTGAACCATTGGATGATTGCCGAAGGCGGGCAGGCAGCGTATCGTGTCGGGTCATGAACGCGATCCATCATGCCGCCGCCCAGGGCTTTTCGACCCAGGCCGATACGTACGCCCGAGGGCGTCCCGACTACCCCGCCGCGCTGGCCGACTGGCTGCGCGACACACTAGGGCTGGCGCCCGGCAAGGTCGTGGTCGACCTCGGTGCCGGCACGGGCAAGTTCACGCGATTGCTGCTGCCTACGGGCGCCAGGGCGATCGCCGTGGAACCCGTGGACGCCATGCGCGCCCAGCTTTCCTCGAAACTTCCCGATGTGCAGGCGCTGGCAGGCAGCGCGGAGTCGATGCCGCTACCCGATGCGAGCGTGGATGCCGTGGTGTGTGCGCAGGCGTTTCACTGGTTCGCCAATGAAGCCGCCATGCGCGAGATCGGCCGCGTGCTGAAACCCGGTGGCCGCCTCGGCCTGATCTGGAATGTGCGCGACGAATCGGTGCCCTGGGTCGCGCAACTCACCACGATCATGACGCCCTACGAGGGTGATGCGCCGCGCTTCTACAAGGGCGACTGGAAGACAGTATTTCCCGCCGAGGGATTCGGGCCGCTGGCGCTGCAGAAACTCCCCTATACGCACGATGGCGATCCGGAACAGGTGATCGTCGACCGCATCATGTCGGTGAGCTTCATCGCATCGTTGCCAGCGACGGAACAGGACGCCGTGCGCGCAAAGTTGCATGCGGTCATCGCCAACGATCCGGCGCTGCAGGGGCACGACACGGTGTCGTTCCCGTACAGCACCGAGGCCTACTGCTGCGAACGCCAGTAAGCCATCCTAGATGGCCGGCGCCATCTGTTCGCGATAGCGTCCGGCCAGCACCTGGCTCAGAATCAGCGCGGCCACGGCACACACCGCCGCAAACAGATAGACCGCCGGGTAGCCACCTTGCTTGGCGATGAGACCGGCAATGGGGCCGGTCAGACCCAGCGCGAAATCGAGAAACAGCGAGTAGGCGCCGAGTGCCGATCCGCGATTGGTCGCCGGCACGCGCTTCACGGCTTCCATGCCGAGCGACGGGAACACCAGCGAGAATCCGAAACCGACCACGGCGGCGCCAACCAGTGCCTGCCACGGTGCGTGCGCCATCCAGATAATGGCCAGGCCGGCTGCTTCCACCGCAAACGACACCAGTGCCACCGGATAGCCGCCGAAGCGTGTGATGCTGTTCGCCATCAGCAGACGGGCCAGCACGAAGCAGGTGCCGAGCGCTGTCAGTGCCAGCGCTGCGTGATCCCAGCCATGGCCCGCGTAGTAGAGCGTGATGAACGCGGTGATCGCGCCGAATCCCACCGAACCCAGGGCGAGGCACAGGCCGAATGGCGTCATCGCACGGAACACGCGACGGAAGGGCAGGCGCTCGCCCTTGAGGATCGGCACGGGTGCGCGGCGGCGTGCCAGCAGCAACGCGATGCCCGCGATCAACGTGGTCACGATGCCGATGATCGCCAGCCCGCCATGACCGGCCAGTAGCACGCCCATGGGCGCACCCACTGCCAACGCACCGTAGGTGGTGATGCCATTCCACGAAATCACCTTGGCCGTATGACGTGCCCCGGCACTGCCGATGCCCCACGCGATCGTGCCCGTGGTGACAAGACTTTCACCCGCACCCAGCATCAGGCGCGCCGCGAACAGCCACGCCAGCCCGAGCCAGTCGGTGCCGGCGAACAATGCCGCGATCCATGTCAGCAGGCCGCTGCCGGTGACCAGTACGAGTCCGGTCAGTACCGAACGCTTCGGGCCTTGTGTATCGCACAGCGTGCCGGCCCAAGGGCGGCTCAAGAGCGTGGCCAGGTACTGGATGCTGATGGCAAGGCCCGCCAGCACGGCGCTGTAACCCAGGTCGCCGTGGACAAAGCCCGGCACCACGGCAATCGGCAGGCCGACGGCGAGATAGGCAATGAAGTTGAAAAAGACAACCGAAAGAATGCGGCGCGTCACATCGCCGGAACTGGGTTCGGCATGCGGCGGCGTGACCGGTAAGGGGCTTGAGGCAGACATCGTGATCTTGGGGGCACTGGAGGGAACGGGCATTCTCCATCGCACGTATGACGACCTAGGGAAAACCCGCAAGCCGCCATCATACCGGGATTGTCGTGGGTGCGTGGAAGCGGTTGGTGACGCCAGGTGAGACAAAACCCCGGTTGTTGCTGGATTGACAACAACGGGGCCGTTCTATACGGTGGACGGCCGTTCCGACCGCCAGACCCTTCCTCCATGCCACGCAAAGCCGCCCAGTTATCCGAAGCCGACAAGCACTCCGCCGACGGTGGCGCTATTGCCGTGGACCGCGCGCTGTTCGTGCTCTCGGTCTTTCGCGAGGGCGACGGCGCGCTCGGTCTGGCCGAACTCGCGCAGCGTAGCGGGTTGTACAAGAGCACGCTGCTGCGATTGCTGGCCTCGCTCGAACATGCCCGCATGGTGCAGCGCCATGCCGATGGGCGCTATGGCCTGGGCCCCGAGGTCGCGCGACTCAACGCAGTCTACGCCGCGTCGTTCTCGCTGGAACAAGTGGTGATGCCTGCCTTGCGCGAGCTGGTGCGCGTGACCAATGAATCGGCCGCGTTCCACGTCGAGCAGGGCGAGCATCGGCTGTGCCTGTATCGCGTGGATTCTCCGCAACCGGTGCGCGACCACATCCGCGCTGGCGATCTGTTGCCGCGCAACCGTGGTGCCGGTGGGCGCGTGCTGCGCGCCTTTGCCGGGGCGCGTGGCGAGGTCTATCAGAAGATCCGCGACGAAGGGGTGATCGCACTGATCGGGGATCGCAGCCCCGATATTGCGGGCGTGTCGGCGCCGGTGTTCGGCCCCGATGGCGCACTACGCGGGGCGCTGACGCTGACCTGCCCCACGCCGCGTTTCTCCGACGGCTTTCGCGAGCAGGTACTCGATGCCGCGCGGCAGTTGACCGCCGCGCTGGGCGGTACGTTTCCAGCGGTGAAGCCCGCAACGTCGGGCAAAGCGCCGCCGCTCGACGACTGATCGAAAGACCGGCATTTGGCCGGATTGCCGGGACGTTCCTTCACTCGGTCACGCGCGTGTTCGCGCCGATATTTCATTGCGTTACAACGCCGTGGTACCCGGCTTGTCGGGGGTGCCGCCGCGCCTTGCGTGCGGGCTATGATGCGTGTTTTCGCGCCGCACCTATCCTCCGTTATCCGCGTCGGGGACCCGTTTCAGGGTTAACGCGAATAACGGCAGTCGCCCCCGGTAGCGTCAGAGGACACCGATTCCCTTGCACCTGGCTCAGCAGACCATTCTGGTCGTCATGATGGTGGTTTTTTCCAGCACGCTTGTCATGGGCGCGGGGCTGGTGCTTGCGCTGCGCGCGAGCGAGGCCGGCCGCCTGTGGGCCACCGGACATGTGCTGGCATCGGCGGCGGGTCTTGCCGTGGCGGCCAGCGTCGGCCTGGGCAACGGTTCGCCGCAGGTGGCCGCGCTGGGTGCCGGCGCGTATGTGGTGGGCCGGCTCATCATCTATCGCGGCGTACGTGTCTACTACGGTCTGCCCGATCACCGCCTGTTGCTGCGCGGCGTTGGTGCGGTAACCGTGGTGCTGCTGGCGCTGGCCAGTGGCCTGCCCGACGGTCCGTTGTTCGTGCATGGCATGGCGTACGGCATGCTGGCGATGCTGTCTTTCAGCACCATCATCACGATGCTGCGCAGCCGCCGTGGCCGTACGAGCATCGGTGGGCCACTGGTGCTGGCTTCGCATCTGGTGCTGCTCGGCGCGCAGGTGGCGGCCCTCAGCTATGGTGCCGCGTTCCGGGGCATCGCTGTCACGCCGTTCTTCCTGCAGACCAGTGCGTCCGTCTGGCCGCTGACGCCGCTGATTGCTGTACTGCTGGGCCTGTTCGGCTTCAGCCTGATGGCGATGGAACAGATCATCGCGCGCAATGAGAGCGGCGCGCGGCTCGATGCGCTAACCGGTCTGCTGAACCGCGGGGCGCTGGATGTGACGGCCATGTCGATGGCGGCACGTTGGCAGCGCGAAGGCGAGGCGCTGTCCTGCCTGGTCATCGATGTGGACCATTTCAAGGCCGTGAACGATCGGCACGGCCACCATGCCGGCGACCATGTGCTGCGCGAAATCGCCATCGCACTGGACAACTCGCGCCGCGCTTCGGATATCGCTGGTCGCTATGGCGGCGAGGAATTCTGCATTCTGTGTCCGCATACCGACGAGCACCAGGCCACCGCGTTGGCCAACCGCATCCTGCGCAAGGTGCGGCTGATCGAGCTGCCCGCAGGCGAAGGGGCTGGTTGCGGCCACGCGAGCGTCAGCATCGGCGTGGCCCAGCTTCGCGGCGGTGCAACAGGCCGGGAAGGACTCTGGCGCAGCCTGTTCGCGGAAGCGGATCGCGCGCTGTATCAGGCCAAGCAGCGCGGCCGCAACCAGTTCGTGGTGGGGTCGAGCATGGTGGTGGAGGCCGCTCCCGCCACTTCATCCGCTGAATCTGCAAAGTCTGACACTGCCGTGCCGTCAGGGCTGCCTGTCAGTGCCGACGCGGCGGACACGCCGGCACTGACCACCGCCTGAGGCGGGATGATGCCTGTCATTTTCTGATTTCACTTAAGTGTCAAAATTGAAACATTCAATAATGTTTCAGTGATTTCGGACGCAAACTCGCATCGGACTGCCGATCCCGGCAGCGCAGGGAGATTCCGATGTCCGAATCGAAGCGTTCCCGACGTTCGCCATCCCCAACGCCTTATCTCGGCATTGCCTTGCTCGGCCTGGCCCTGCCTGCACCGACGCGTGCGCAGGGATCGTGCAATATTCCGCTGGGCGGCACCTACACCACCACGGTGGCATGTACACCGGCCGTCCGCACGGCGGCGTCCCTCCAGACCCTTGATGGCGCATCCTTCTCATCGGCCTCCGGACCCAGCCTGCGTGCGTACGGCCAGCAGGCCGATGCGACGATTTCGGTGTCCGGCAGCACGGTTTCCAATGCCAGCGCCATCGCAGCCAACGCGATTGGCGCGCAGGTCAACGGTGGGCTGGGCAACGCCACGATCCGCTTCTCGGGCGGACCCACCTCGGTCACGGTGTCGGGGGCCGCAGCGCTCGATGCGGTCTCCGTCATCAACAACACCCTCGGCAGCAGCCTGATCGACGTGGCGGCGGGTACGCGGCTGGATATTCGCAATGAGGTCATTGGCGACGAGCACGACGGCATCGAGATCAACGCCCCGGGCGGCGGCAATGCCACGGTGACGCACAACGGAACCGGCACCATCTCAACGGCTGGCGGCAACGGCGTGTGGATCAAGGCAACGGGGGCAGGCGAGACTTCGGTGCAGATCGGCAGCGGCGTGTCGATGGTGATCGACAACACCGGCACGATACTCAACGACAACGCCGAGGAACCCGGTCCCGAGGCGGGCGCCGCGAATCACGCAGGCATTCGTGTGCGCCAGGCCACCACCGGCGCGGTGTCCGTCAACAACGCCGCTGCGATCCAGGCAATTGCCGAGAACGGCATGGGTATCCTCGTCGAAGGGGGAACCGTCGGCGCCACCACCATCGTCAATACCGGTGCGATTTCCACCGATGGCACGGCCGGGTCCGCGATCCGCACGGGCAGCAAGGGTGGCGACATCGCGATCCGCAACGCCGGACGGCTGTTCACCACGGGCATCAATGGCCATGGCATCTACGTCAATCCGTCGCCCGGCAATGTGCAGATCGAGAACACGGGCGAGATCGCGGTGGGTAGCGCCGCCGCACTCGACGGTTCGCGCGGCATCTACGTGATTGCCACGGGCGCGGGCAACGCCACGATTACCGGCACGGGCGATATCACGGTGCTCGGCAATGCCGCGACCGCACGCAGTTTCGGCATCACGGCGAGCGCGGTCAACGGCAATGTGGGCATCGACTATAGCGGCGCGTTTTCCGTAGCGGGCTTTGGCGCCGCCGCGATCCGCGCGCATTCCACCAACGGCGAGGCGACCGTCAACTACACCGGCGCGCGGATTGAAACGTTCCACAGCAATGCCAACGGCATCTACGTCACGAACGATTCCACGACTGCGCTGGCATCCATTGCCGCGAGCGGGGTCATCGTCACGCACTCGGATGCCGGTACGGGCGATGGCTCAGGTGCCGGGGCATTCGGCCTGCAGGCCACCACGCGCGGCGGCCCGGTGTCGGTGCGCTTCACGGGGACGAGCATCGACGTGAACGGCTCGGGCGCGGCCATCGTGGCGGGTAGTGCCACTGGCACGGGCAACACCGGCGAAGGCACGGTCACCATCGAGAACGCCGGCGCGCTGACGGCGCGTGGCAACCTGCAACGCGGCATCTGGAGCTTTTCGCGTACGGGTGCGCAGACCATCACGAATACGGGCGCGATCCAGACGCTCGGCAACTTGTCCTCGCAAGGCATCTACGCGGTGGGCACCGGCGCTGCCGATATCACGGTGGCAAATGGTGGCGCGATCACCACGCGCGGCGTGGACTCATCGGGTATCGACGCCACGTCGGTGGGCGGCAGCGTCGACGTATCGAGCACGCAGCCCGTTCAGGGCGGATGGAGCACGAGTGCGGGCATCAGAGTGGGCGGCGCCACGCAGCGCGTCCGCAACGGTGCGAGTCTTGGGGCGCTGAGCGATTTCGCAGTGGCCGCGGATGCCGGGTCGGCGGGCAACCTGTCACTGGTAAACGCAGGCCAGATGACCGGCGTGGTCACGGCATTCACGTCCGCCTCGACGATCGACAATACGGGCACATGGTATCTGCGCCGCTTCGCGGACCTGAACGGCTCGGGCGCACGCGATATCTGGCGCGTGGCGGTATCGAACCTGGGCACGAGCGGTGCCAACGTCGTGAACAACAACGGCACGCTGTGGCTCGCGGCGCAACCGGGGGCAGATGGTGCGGTACGCACCCCGGCGGATGCCATCGTCTACTTCGACACGCTCAACGCCTACTTGCCGCTTGGGCAGGCAGCGAACACTCCCACGCTGGGCGGTGCGGTGCAGGGACAACTGCTTGGCGTGAATACGTTCAACAACACCGGCACGATCGACCTGACAGGCGGTGGCACGGCGGTGGGCAACGTGCTGGTCATCACGGGCGGACAGACTGCGGGGGCGAATGGGGGCGGTCAGTTCGTGTCGAACGGCGGGGCGTTGAAACTCAACACGGTGCTTGACGAAGGCGGCGCCGCGAGCCGCTCGGACATGCTGGTGGTGGATGCCACGTCCACGGGCGCAGGCGGCCCCACGCGGGTATCGGTGACCAATCGCGGCGGCGATGGCGCGTTGACGGTGGCCAGTGGCATCCCGTTGGTCGAGATCATGAACAAGTCTCCTGCCGCGAGCGATCCGAATGCGTTTGCGTTGAACGGCCGTGCGGTGGCGGGCGCGTACGAGTACCGGCTGTTCCGTGGCGACCAGAACGGTGCCAACACCGATGTCTGGTATCTGCGCTCGGAGCGCAGTGTCGATCCCACACCGCCCAGCCCGCCGCAGCCGCTCTATCGTCCCGAGGTGGGCGCGTATCAGGCCAACCAGCGGCTGGCGGGCCAGATGTTCGTCCACAGCCTGCATGACAGGCTTGGCGAGTTGCAGTTCGTCGAGCAGCAAGGCTTCGATCCCGCGCAGGATAAGCCGCGTGCCGCCTGGCTACGCGCAGTGGGCAACTGGCAGGGGGCGCGCAGCAAGGATGGTGTGTTCAAGACATCGACCGATTCGTTCCTGCTGCACGGCGGCCTGGAACTTGCCCGCTGGCGCGAAGGCCCGAACACCGATCGCGGCCATGCGGGGTTGATGCTCAGCTATGGCACCGCCACGACCGATGCCGAAGCCCTGGGCAACGGCTTCCGCGCCAAGGGCAAGGTCGAAGGCTGGAGCGTGGGAGCCTACGGCACGTGGTATCAGAACGACGAAAAGAAGCTCGGGGCCTATGTCGATACGTGGTTCCAGTACGGCTGGTTCACGAACCGCGTGCAGGGCGACTTGCTGCCGAGCGTGAAATACAACGCGCAGGCCCTGGCGCTATCGGGTGAGGTTGGCTATGCGGTGCCAATGCGCGATGGCTGGGTGGTGGAACCACAGGCGCAACTGATCTACGCGCACTACGACGAGGATGATGTCACGGAGCCGAACGGCACGCGTATCCGGGGCGCCGATTCGTCGGGGTTGATTACCCGGCTTGGCGTGCGTACGCATCGCACCTGGGAGCGCGAAGATGGCAAGCGCGTGCAGCCCTATCTCACGCTGAACTGGTGGTACAGCAATACGGACAGCACCATCTCGTTCAATCAACTGCCGGTGGACACGATGTATCCGCATAACCGGTTTGAAGTGAAGCTGGGGGCGAACGTGGATCTTGGGAAGCGACTGACGGGATGGGCCAATGTGTCGGGGTCCTGGGGGCAGCAGGATTACTACCAGTACGCGGTGAGGGTGGGGGTGAGGTATGCGTGGAAGTGAAATTGCTTAACTATCCCGCTTGGTTTTCTCCCCTCTCCCGCGAGCGGGAGAGGGGAGAAAACCGAGAACGTGGCGCCTCACAACCCCAACACAATCCTCCCACCCCCCACCGCCCTGGAACAACAAGACATCATCCGTCGATTCCCCTCGCGCTCGGCCCTTGTCAGCACCACATCCCGATGATCGATGTCACCGGCCAGCACCTGCACCTCGCACGATCCGCATAGTCCTTCCTCGCAGTCGCTTTGCACGTCGATGTTGGCGCAGCGTAAGGCCGTCAGCAGCGTCTGGTCTGCAGGCACTTCCAGCGTCAATCCCGAATCCTTGAGTTCCACCGTGAACGCCTGCTCCTTCGATGGATCGAGCGTGCCCAGCGTCGAGCTGAAATGCTCCACGCGCAGTGCGTCTTCGGGCCACGTTGCGCAATAGCCTTCGAGTGCATCGACCATGCGTGCCGGACCGCATGCGTAGATCTGCGTCACATGGTCGGGCTGCCCGAGAATCTGCGCGAAATTCGCGCGGCCGTTTTCATCGCCGACATGAAGCTGCAGACGATCCCCATGCAACGCCACCAGTTCGTCGAGCATCGCCATGGCCGCGCGTGAGCGTCCGCAGTAGTGGAACGTATAGTCGATGCCGAGCGCCTGTGCGCGTCTTGCCATCGCACTGACAGGTGTCACCCCGATACCGCCGGCAATGAAGATCGCCTTGCGGCATCCTTCATCAAGCCGGAAATGATTGCGCGGCCCGCGCACCTTGATGCGATCCCCCGCGCGCAGGTTCGCATGTATCCATGCCGAGCCGCCACGGCTTTCGGGTTCGCGCAGCACCGCCACTTCGAATGCTGCGGAGTCCGCTGGGTCGCCGCACAGCGAATACTGCCGTGAAATCCCGGTGTGGCCGCACTCGACATCGATATGCGCACCGGGCGCCCAGCGGGGCAGGGGTCTGCCATCCTGCGAGACCAGGCGCAGCTTCACCACGTCGATGGCGGCGGGCGTGACCGATTCCACGACGAGCGTGCGGCCCACGCTGCCACCCGTGGGCTCACCAATGCGCACCGCATCGCGCGGTGCAAGCACCGCAGGATTCGTCCGCTCGGGATTCCGCGCCGGGTCCCATTCGACCCACAGATGTTCGGGACCCCGGAAAGAGGTGTTGGGTACGTAGGTGAACTGCTGCTCGGCCAGCCGCAGATGAGGCAGCCGCGCCGTCAGTTCCTCCAGGAAGACCTGCATCTCCATGCGAGCGAGGTTCTTGCCCATGCACTGATGCGCGCCGTAACCGAAGGTCAACTGATCGCTGGCATTGTCGCGATGGATGTCGAGCAGATCCGCATCGGCGAAGTGCCGCTCGTCATGATTGGCCGACGAGGTGACGATCAGCAGCTTGCTACCCACTGCAAGCCGGATGCCGCCCACATCGGTATCGCGCGTCACAACGCGGCGCCATGCAGCCACCGAGCCGTTGTGCCGCAGGCATTCCTCCACGGCATTGGGAATCAGCGCCGGGTCTTCGCAGATCTCGCGCCAGACATCGGGATGCTGCAGCAACAGCTTGATCGCATTGGCCGATGCATTGGCCGTGGTCTCGTGCGCGGCCACGATGCCCGCCATCATCATCGAGTGCAGATACGAATCGGTGACCACGTCGGGTTGTTCGCGCTGGCGCCGGATGCCGTACTGCATCCATCCCGGACCCGACGGGTCTTGCCGCATCTTGTCGAGAATGCGCCCGGCCAGTTGCCAGAAGTTGCCCACGGCATGTGCCACGGCTACCTGTTCCTCGGGCTTGGGTCGGCCCCACGTATTGACCGTATGCGCAATGGAATACTGCCGCAGCAGATCCATGTCTTCCTCGGGTACGCCGAGAAAATGCAGCGCCACGGTCAACGGTACTTCCCACAGCATCTGGTCGACCAGATCGGCGCGGCCATCGTCGATGAAGCGGTCCACATACTCGCGCGTGAGTTGCCGCACCATCGGCTCGTGATGCGCAAGTTCGGCGGGCGTGAACGGCTCCATCAACGCGCGGCGGCGCGGCATGTGCGCGGGCTCGTCCTCGTTGACGAGCGTGCGGTTCATCGCATACCCGTACGAGGCCAGCACGGCATTGGCCGCGTCGCCGGTGGGCGTGATCTTCTCCAGCGCGATGGCGGGGCTGAACGTGATGTTGTCGCGAAAGATCGCCTTGATGTCGTCGTAGCGCGTCACCACCCAGTAGCCCAGCTTCGGGCTGTAGAACACGGGCTCCTGTTCGCGCGACCAACGCACATAGTCGGGCGGGTCCTGCTGATAGCCATCGGTGAACGGATCGAAGGCTGCCGCGTCATGGCTGATGGGGCAGCCATTCGGCGCGCGCAACGCGGTGTGGTCGATGGGGCAACCAGAGTGTGTGGACTGGCTGGTGGACGAGTTCATGCGCGGTACTCCAACTTCCATCATCAATCGAGCGAGATCTTCAGCTCCTGGATCAGGCGCGTCCAGCGTACGGTTTCACCGCGCAGCAGTTCGCTGAACTGTGCCGGGGTGTTGCCCACGGGCTCCACGCCGAAGTCCACCAGCTTCTTGTTGATGGCCGGGTCCTTGATCGATGCCACCACCTGACGGTTCAGCGTGTTGATGACTTCGGGCGGCGTCGCAGCGGGCACCACCATGCCGACCAGTGCGGCCGCCTCCACGTTCTTGTAGCCGAGTTCGGCAAAGGTGGGAACGTCAGGCAACTGCGGCAGGCGCGTGGCATTGGCCACGGCCAGCGGTCGTACCTTGGCCCCCTTGATGAAGCCTGCGCCCGCTGCGAAATCGACCATCATGGCCGGGATCTGGCCCGCCGCCACATCGGAGAGTGCGGGCGCGGCACCGCGATACGGCGCGTGCGTCATGTTCAGGTGCGCTTCCACCTTGAGCAATTCCATCGCCAGATGATGCGGACTACCTGCACCGGCTGATCCATAGTTCACGCCACCGGGGGTGGCCTTGACCTGCGCGATGAACTCCTGGGCGGTCTTGGCCTGCGTGCCGGGACCGACAACGAGGATCATCGGGAATCGGCCCAGCAGCGTTACGGGCGCCAGATCTTTCGTCGGGTTGTACGAGAGCGTCTTGTAGAGCGCAGGATTGAAGACGAGCGTCCCGTTATCGGCGGACAGCACGGTGTAACCGTCTGCTGCGGCGCGTGCGGTTTCCGAAGCGCCAATGGCGGTATTGCCGCCCGGCTTGTTATCGACCACTACAGGCTGGCTGATGCGCGTGGACAGCCCCTGTCCAATGGTGCGCGCAAGGAAGTCAGATCCGCCGCCGGCGGGGTAGGGCACGATCCAGCGGACCGGCTTGGACGGATACGCGTCTGCCGCCTGGCTGGGTGCGGCTGCGATGGCGAGGAAGTTGAAAAGGGATGCGGCGAGCAGCGCGAAGGGCTGGCGGCGGGGCATGGATGTCGTCTCCTTGGATATGGCCGCTCGATGTTCGAAGGCGGCGGCCTGTTATCCGCAGATCATATACGCATTGCCCCGCTCGCTGCGGTGCGGGAGAACCCCAAGGAAGCGGGGGCACAAGCCCCCGTGTTTACTCGGGTCGCTTCGGGATATTGACTGCGCGCTGCACGGTGGGGCGCGCATTGAATACGTCCAGCACGCGGGAGACTTCGGGCAGGTCCTGGATGCCGACGAGGTCGCCGGCTTCGTAGAAGCCCAGCAGGTTGCGCACCCACGGGAACGTGGCGATATCGGCAATGGTGTAGTCGTCGCCCATGATCCACTGGCGGCCCTTGAGGCGTTCATTCAGCACCTTGAGCAGACGCTTCGATTCGGCCACGTAGCGGTCGCGCGGACGCTTGTCCTCGTAGTCCTTGCCGGCGAACTTGTGGAAGAAGCCCACCTGTCCGAACATCGGCCCGATGCCGCCCATCTGGAACATGACCCACTGCAGCGTTTCATAGCGCAGCGCCGGATCGGCGGGAATGAACTTGCCGGTCTTCTCGGCCAGATACACGAGGATGGCACCGGATTCCCATAGCGCCAGCGGTTTGCCGCCGGGGCCATCAGGGTCGATGATGGCGGGGATCTTGTTGTTCGGATTCAGCGACAGGAATTCCGGCGAGTTCTGGTCGTCGCGGTCGAAACGCACCAGTTGCGGCTCGTAGGGCAGGCCGGTCTCTTCGAGCATCAGCGAGACCTTGATGCCATTGGGTGTATTCAGCGAATACAGCTGCAGGCGCTCGGGATGCTGCGCCGGCCATTTGCGGGTGATCGGGAAAGCGGACAGATCGGCCATGACGTGAGGTTCCGTATGCAGGAAGAGTGCGAAAGCGCCTATGGTAATGGCTTTACGCGGAACCTGCCTGGCAGCACTGCGCAGTGCCCGCCTCGGGATCGACCCGGGCGGGCACCGATGCTAGGGCAGCACGGGTGGCACGTAGGGCAGTGTCCGCGCCAGCAGCCAGAGCAGGATCAGTACCACGGGCGTATGGGTCAGAAACTGCGCGAACGTAAATCCCACCAGGTCGCGCGCCTTCAACCCCAGGATGCCCAGCAGCGGCAGCATCCAGAACGGATTGATCAGGTTGGGCAGCGCCTCGGCGGCGTTGTAGATCTGCACGGCCCAGCCCAGATGCACTTGCAGGTCATTGGCCGCCTGCATCACGTAGGGCGCCTCGATGATCCACTTGCCGCCGCCCGAGGGCACAAAGAACCCCAGCACCGCCGAGTAGATGCCCATCATCAGCGGGAAGGTCTCGCCTGACGAGATGCTGACGAACAGCGTGGACAGGTGATGCGACAGCGAGGCCCCGTCCGTGCCCTGCGCCATGGTCAGCATGCTGGCGATGGCGCCGTAGAGCGGGAACTGGATCAGCACCCCGGTCGTCGCCGGCACCGCGCGCGCCACCGCATCGAGGAAACTGCGCGGACGCCAGTGCAGCAACATGCCGATCAGCAGGAAGATCAGGTTGTAGGTGTTGAGTCCAGAGATCGCCACCAGCAACGGCTTGCCCGACAACTCGTGCCATACCCATCCGGCCCCGAGCGCCACGATCACCAGCGTCAGCAGCGGGCTGTGTTCGAGCCGTTCGCCGGGCCGTGCGCAGACTGGCGCCGCGTGAATGGGTGGCTCGATATCGACGCCTAGGTCGGCGGCAGTGCGGGCGCGTGCGGGGGCGGGTGCGGTCCAGTAGGCGATCAGCGTGGACAGCACGAGTAGCACGGCGGTCACCACCAGGCTCTGCCAGAGAAAGATGGTCTGGCTGAATGGGATGACGCCGGTGATCTTCAGCAGGCTCGCCGGCAGGCTGGCCGGGTTGGCCTGCAACTGCGCGGCGGACGAACTGAGTCCCATCGCCCACGTGGCGCCGATGCCGAGGTAGGCGGCTGCACCGGCAGCGCGATAGTCCATGCGCAATTCGGTGCGGCGTGCCAGTGCCTTGGCCAGCAGCCCGGCAAAGATCAGGCTGATGGCCCAGTGCAGCAGCGAAGCCACAACGCTGACGAACGCCACGTAGGCCACCGCCGAGCGACCATTGCGCGGAATGCGCGCGGCACGCTCCACCAGTCGCGCCATCGGCGGCGAACTGGCAATCACGTAGCCGGTGATCGCCACCATCGCCATCTGCATCGTGAACGGGATCAGGCTCCAGAAGCCGTTGCCGAAGGCCACCGACACCGATCCGGGGGAGGCACCGATCGCCATCGCCCCGATGGCCACGGCGAGTACCGTCAGCGCGACGAAGACATAGGCATCGGGATACCATCTCTCGCACCACGCGGTGACGCGCAGTGCCAGGCGTTCAAGGGCCGGTGCATCGAGGTCGGCAGCGACGCTCCGCACGGCGGTGCCGGCGGCAATTTCATTGTGTATCGACATGACCGCATCTCCCGTTGCCTATGCCTGCTTCACTTGCGGCGCACGCGGCACCTGCGTGCCCATGCCGCACATCTGTTCCAGCAGATGCGCCGCCGCGAGCAGATCGAAATCGCCGCGCGGACGACCGACCAATTGCAGGCCCACGGGACGGCCATCCGAGGTGAGGCCCACCGGCACCGAGATCGTCGGGCAACCTGTCAGCGTCAGCACGAACGTGAGATACATCCAGTCGATGTAGGAAGTCAGCGGCTCGCCGTCGATCTCGGTCGGGAAGCGCTGCGCCACGGGGAACGGTGCGACGGCCACCGTCGGGCAGGCGAGCACATCGTATTCGCCGAAGAACGCGGTCACGCGCTGGAACAATTCCCCGCGCAGGCGGTCGGCACGCGCCACATCCGCACCGGTCTGCTGCAGGCCCTTTTCAATGTTCCAGATGATCTCGTCACAGATGCGTGCACGGTGCTCGGTGAGCAGCGGGCCGCGCACGGCGGCTACGAGGTTGGCACGCAAGGTCTGAAACGCTTCGAACGCGCCGCTGAAATCGGGATGCGCGGCCTCGACCTCGGCGCCCACATCCGCAAAGCGCAGCGTGGCCTGGCGGCAAATCGCTGCCACTTCGGCTTCGACCTTGCCGATGCCGAGATTGGTGGAGAACGCTACGCGTGCCGGGGCACGTGGTGCGGCGATGGCCTGGGTGAATGGCACGGCAGGCGCGGGCCACGACAGCGGATCGCGCATATCGAAATGCGCCTGCGCGTCGAGCATCAGTGCCACATCGGCCACGCTGCGTGCCATCGGTCCTTCCACCCAGAGCGGGTCGTAGGGCATCACCGATGCAGGGCGCGGCACGCGACCCACGCTCGGGCGCATGCCGACGATGCCGCAGAAGCTGGCGGGAATGCGCAGGCTGCCGCCCAGGTCATTGCCGGTGGCGAGCCACACCATCCCCGCGGCCAGCGCCGCTGCCGATCCGCCCGACGAACCGCCTGCGGAGCATTGCGTATTCCACGGGTTGCGCGTGGCACCGAACACCGTGTTGAAGGTGTTGGCACCGGCGAACTCGGGCACGTTCGACTTGGCGAGCGGGATGGCGCCGCGCTGCTCCAGATTGGCGACGGTCAGGTCGGAGTGGGTCGCCACGTTGTTGGCGAAGATCGGCGAGCCATAGGTGGTGGGTGTGCCGGCCAGGTCGTTGTAGTCCTTCACGGCGATGGGCAGACCCGCGAGCCATCCGGGTGCTTCGGACACGGCAGGGTCGGCCTTCGGAAAGTGCCGTGCCGCTGCGCGCGCCGCCTCGAAGTTGCGGATCGGCAGTGCGTTGACCACGGGATCCACGGCTTCGATGCGGGCGATGGCGGCGTCCACGAGATCGAGCGGGGACACTTCGCGCCGCCTGAGCAGCCGCACGGCCTCGGTGGCGCTCAGCTTGCAGAGGCTGTCGTCCGAAAGGATGGTGGCGTCGTGGTTTTCATCGATGGCAATGCTGGGGGTCATGCCTGTCTCCTGTCTGTTGTCGTGGCCCTGCGGCGCCGCGCTGACCTGCCACTGCAGAGGGCTGACTTGTGGCGCCGGGACGTTTTGCAGAATAATGGCCGCACCAACGGGGCGGAAATCACATCTGCTGATGACGCCCATAAGCTTTGCTAAGCCCCCCGCAGCGTATGGATATCCGCCAGATTCGCACCTTCGTCACCGTTGCACGGTTCGGGAACGTCACCCGCGCGGCCGAGGCGCTGCACGTGACCCAGCCAGCCGTCAGTGGACAGTTGCGCCAGTTGGAGGAGTCGCTGGGGCTGCAACTGTTCGCCCGCACGAAATCCTCGGTAACGCTCACACAGGCAGGACAGGAGTTGCTGGCGCGCGCCGAGAAGGCGCTCGAAGCCTATGGCGATTTCATGCATGCGGCCAAGGCGCTGCAGGGCCATATCGAAGGCAACCTGCGCATTGGCGTGGTGCTGGTCGATCCGGCATTGCTGCGCGTGGGGCAACTGCTGGCGGTGCTGGTGCGGGAATGTCCGGCCTTGCGGATCGACCTGCAGATGGGGCGCACGCCGTGGCTGGTGACGGCGTTGCAGGGCTCCGAGATCGACGCTGCGATCATGCTCGCGCGATCCGCGCCCAGCGGCTGCGGTATGCAGGTATTGCAGTCATTGACGTTCCGGCTCGTGGCGCCTGCGGCATGGGCGGATAGGGTGGCATCGGCTTCGCCCGCGCAACTGGCCAGCCTGCCGTGGTTGCGCATGACGCCACGCAGTGCCCATCAGGAGCTGATGGCCGAGATACTCGCCAAGGCGGGCATCGTGCCCATGGAAACCGTGCTGGCCGACCACGAACTGCTGATTCGCGAACTGGTGGTGGCCGGTATCGGCATCGGACTGCTGCGCGAAGATCTGGCGCAGGATGCGCTGGCCGCAGGAGAGATCGTGTTCGTGGACGAGCATCGCGCGCAGACCAACGTCGCGTTCGTGTACCCGGAGGAGCGCGATAACGAACCGGTGATCCTGGCCGTGCGCGAGGCGTTGCGGGAAATCTGGCAGCCCTAACTCACGGACTGGTCTTTCAACTCGGCCGCGAGGAAGTCCACGAATACCTTTGCCCGCGCAGGCAGGCGACGCCCAAAGCCATGCAGCACCTGCAGTGGCACGGGGCGCAACGCCACCCGAGGCAGCACGATGCGCAGTTGGCCCGCATCAAGGTCCGATTGCACGGTCGTTTTCAGTAACTGGGCGATGCCGAGACCCTGCAGCGCAGCGGTCTTGAGCGCGTCGCCGTTGTCCGCGTCGAACACACCCTGCGATGGCGGCCACGGACCATCGACGAAATCGAGCGGTATCACGTCGCCGCGCAGACGGTAGCGGACATGGTGGTGTTGCGCGAGGTCCGCGATGGATGCCGGTTCGCCATGCCGGTCGAGATAGCCGGGGGAGGCCACGAGCACCAGCGGCATCTGCCCCAGCGGCTTCGCGTGAAGCGTGCTGTCGGCGGCATGGCCGGCGCGCAACGCCAGGTCGAATCCTTCGCGTACGAGATCGACGTGCTGGTCTCCGAGACTGATGTCGAGGGAAAGACGCGGATGCCTCGGCAGCAGCTTCTGCGTGATGGCCCCGAGCAGCGCACGGCCGAGGTCGCCGGGCATGCTGACGCGCAACCTGCCTGACGCGGCGTTCGATGTCGCCAGCACTTCGCTGGCTTCCTCCAGTCCACGTACGAGTGGAGCGACACGGTCGTAGTAGGCGCGTCCCTCCGCTGTGAGCAGGAAGGCACGTGTGGATCGCTGGAAGAGCCGAACCCCGAAACGGGCTTCGAGCCGCGAGATGCTTTTAGACACCGCGGAAGGTGTGGTGCCGAGCAGCTTGGCTGCGGCGGTAAAGGAGCCGGCTTCCACCGCGCGTACGAAGGCGGCGAGTCCGTGCAGGCGTTCCATCGACATTGATGACAGATTGGCACAAGTGAAGCGTCCATTGTAGGTCTCCCCGAGACTGTCCGCTGCCCATAGATTCCATGCCGGAACCATCAACATTGGAGTCACGGATCATGAAACAACTTGAAGGCAAGGTAGCCGTTGTCACAGGCGGCAATAGCGGTATCGGTTTTGCCATGGCCAGCCGGTTTGTGCTGGAAGGGGCCAGCGTGGTGATCGTGGGGCGTCGTGCCGATGCCGTAGAGGCTGCCGTGCAGCAGTTGGGCGCGCAGGCCATTGGCGTGACGGGCGATATTGCCGACCTCGGCACGCACGACCGCGTGGCAGCGCTCGTGGCGGCGGAGTTCGGCGGGGCAGACATCTATGTGGCCAATGCGGGCATGAACACGATCACCCCCTCCGATCAGGTCGGCGTGGAGGAGTACGACATCCAGTTCGCCACCAACACGCGTGCGGTGTTCTTCGGCGTGCAGAAAATCTCACCGTTGATGCGGCGCAATGGCGCCATCCTGCTGGTCAGCTCGATTGCCAGCGGCAAGGCGCTCGATGGCCATGCGGTCTATGCGGGCAGCAAGGCAGCCATCGAGGCGTTTGCGCGAAGCTGGGCGCTGGAGTTCAAGACGCGCGGCATTCGCGTCAATGTGATCAGCCCGGGCCCCGTCGATACGCCGATCCTCGCCAAGCTGGGCGTTGCCGCCACGGAGCGCCCAGCTTTCGAGGCGATGATGGCTGGTGCCATCCCGCTTGGCCGCATGGGCAGGGCTGAGGAGGTGGCCAATGCGGCGTTGCTGCTGGCGGGCGGCGAGGGCAGTTTCATCACGGGGGTGAACCTGCGCGTGGATGGCGGTATCGGCCTGGCCTAAAGTTGCCGGACTGGAAAGCCGTAGAATCTCCGGATATCTCTGGAGAATGACGGAATGAAGGCAGTAGTCCTCGCCACAGCCCTGCTGCTGGCATCGGCGGCACACGCGCAAACGCCCATCGAGACGGCGGCACAGGCGACAGGCAACATCGCCGCGCCGCTGGGCCTGGAACTGGGCAAGTCGCGTTGCGCCCGCATCACGCAGGGTCCGAACCATGTGCGGGCGGGCAAGGCCGCCTGGGCCGGTGGCGATGCCATCGAGATCCGCAGCCTGGACCGGTTCAACCTGCCGGGGCTGACGCGGGTCATCGTCAATTGCGACGCCCAGGACACTGTGGCGCTGGTTACGCTGACTTTCGAGCGCACGGCGTTCGAGGACACGCGCAACAAGCTGGATAAGCGCTACGAGGCCAAACGCAAGACCGATGCGAATGCCGAGAACGGCTACGCCGAATGGCTGGCCACCAACGGCAGCATCGAAATGCTCCACGCCAAGGAAGGCCGCCAGTTCACCGTGGCGTATTGGGGGAAGGGCGCCAAGGCGCGCTACTTTGCGTACAACGGCGGCGCGGCGAGTGCGCCTGCAGTGAAAGCGAAGGCCGCCGACAAGACGCCTGCTTCCGCGCCTGCTGTGAAACAGCCCGCAGCACTGTAAAGACGCGACACAAAGTCAATGGCCCGCCGTGCAATGCACTGGCGGGCCATATTTTTTAGAACGGTAGCGTCAGGTAGTACTTGCCCAGTTCCGTCAGTTCCCCATCGGCGGCGAGCAGGCTCGTGTAATGGGTGTCATTGTTCCAGCGTCCCGTGAACCATGCATAGCGGAACACGTCCGTACGCTGCTCGCAGATGGCCACCATCTCCTGCATCTGGCGCTTCTGCTTCTCCACGGTATCGATCTGCGCACCATCGTTGTTGCTGTGCCAGTTGGCGAACTCGGTCACCCAGAACGGTTTGCCATACTTTGCCAGCCGGTCCAGTTGACCGCCCAGCCCGTAGTCGTACCAATGGAAGGCGAGATAGTCGATACGCGGATCGCGATTGGCATTGGCCGCACGATACGCGGTGTAGAACGCATCGAGCCACACTACGGGGTCGGCATAGCCGGGCATCGTGCCCCATGTGATGGTCGGGCCCACGAGCTTCACACCGGTACGCGCGGCGATGCTTTCGTAACGCGGCCATGCGGCGGCGGCGGCAGCAGGCGTGAGGTTGGCCTGATCGGTCAGGTTCGGCTCGTTGAGCAGCAGCACGTACTTGACCTTCGGATGCGCGAGCAGCCAGGTCTCCACGGCCGTGGCATCGAAGTTGTCGTTCCACAGCATGGGCATGAAGTCCATGGCGTAGGCCGTGTCGGCATCGGCAGGCGCCGCCGCATTGGGCCGCGATGCCCAGTTGTACCACCACGAGATACCCGGCGCCAACGCCACGAAATCGGCCTTGCTGGCAAGGTCGTAGGCAATGCCGCGCTTTGCGCTTTTTGTGACGCCCGGCGTGGCGACGGGCGGTGTGGTTACGGGGTTGGTGTTGGTGCCGTTGTTGCCATTGTTGCCGGTGGGCGTGTTGCCGGAGCCGCCGGAGATGGGACCGCTTTCACCGCCACCGCAGGCGGCGAGGGCGAAGGTGAGGCATAACGTGGCGAGGAAGCGAGTGGATGGGATGAGCATTGTCGGTTTCTTCCGGATATTTTCTTTTCCCGCTGGGTTTGCTCCCCTCTCCCGCTTCCATTTATTTCCCCTCTCCCGCAGGGCGGGAGAGGGGTAGGGGAGAGGGTGGGGGTATCAAATTGCTACGGTGTCGCGAATTGAACCGCTGGCCCTCTCCCCCAACCCCTCTCCCGCTGTGCGGGAGAGGGGAGCAAAAACTGGAAGAGAGAGAGTTGGTTACAGCGAATTCAAGAACGCCCCGATAGCATCCCGATCCGCCTTCGGCAGTGCCTCATAACGCGTACGCGCATCCGTGGCTTCGCCGCCGTGCCAGAGCACCGCTTCGGTGTAGTTGCGGGCGCGGCCGTCGTGCAGCAGGCGGACGCTGGTTTCGTCACCCTGGATGAAGCGCAGCGAGCCGATGCCCCACAGCGGCGCGGTACGCCATTGCTGCGGATAGGCGCGGCTTTCGGCCAGGGTGTCGGCCAGGCCCGGACCCATGTCGTGCAGCAGCAGGTCGCTGTACGGATGGATGGTCTGCTCGCGCAGTTCCGCAAACGGATGGTTGTTGCCCGTTTTCATGGTCGGCGTGTGGCAGGCCACGCAGCGGATCTGCGCGAAGAGGTCGCTGCCGCGCGCGATCTGCGCGGGGTTCACGTCATGCTCGGGCGAGACGCGTACGCCATCGGGGAAGCCGCTGCGCAGCTTGCGCTGGGCCGGCACGCCAATCAGCGAGAGGTAGTGCGTCATGCGCTGCAGTTCGTTCTCGGTGACCGAGGGCGCGACGGTGGAGCCACGGCAATCCGATGCGCCACGCTGGCAGCCGGGGCTCGGGAACATCGGCGAGGTGACCCCCATGTCCTTGATCAGCGCGTCGGCTACCTGCTGGCGAATGCTGGCCTTCGATGCCTTCCAGCCGAAGCGGCCCACGTGCGTCTTGCCCGTCTCCGGATCGACGATCAGGTTGGGCACGCCCTTGATGCCGTCGCCATTCGCATCGTTCGGATCGGCTTGCGCCAGGATGGTGGCTTCAGGCAGCGCTTCCAGCAGGCCCATGCCGATGACCTGCGGCGCCTGCCGTGCCGAGAAGCGTGCGGGCACGGGGCCCTTGAACGTGAAGACCGGCTTGACCAGTTCCACCTTCTCGCCATCGGGCAGCGTGCGCACCGTGGTTTCAAACGAGTTCGCCGTCACGTCATACGCCGGTGCCGTGGCACTTTGCGCGTGCTGCTGCACGTTGTTGCCGTACGTCGCATCGGGGCCGCCTTCGGCGTTGGCTGTCAGGATCGACATCGTGTCGAGCTTGGCCGTCAGCGACAGCGGCTTGCTGCGGCCGTTGTTGGTGTGGCACTCGATACAGCGCGGCTGGTTGTAGCGTGCGCCAAGCTGGCCGATGTGCGCGGTGAAGACCGGATTGTCCTTGTCGTGTTCCGAGTGCGTGCCATCGGCAAACGAGGTGTGGAACAGGCGGCGGCCCTCCACAAAGCGCTGCGTATTGGCGATGCCGATATTGTTCGACATCTGCTGGAACACGCGCATCGGCTCCTCGGAGTAGTTGTACGAGATGCTGGCGGTGCCGCCAAGCAGCGTGTCGTCAGGCAGCGGCGCGGAATCCAGGTTCGGGGCGATGCCGTACCACGGGCGCATGCCCACACCCACCACGTAGAGCTGTTCGAACGAGTAGTAGCGGCTGCCACCACCATCCACCACCGGATCGCGTTTCAGGCGCGGCGCCGGTGCCAGTTCGATGGGGTCGCCGATCTTGAGCGGGCTGTGCGGATCGGTGCGCCAGTTCGAATCGAAGACGATCATGCAGTCTTCCTTCGGCTGTCCTTCGCGGCAGATCGGCAGGCCGCCTTCCTTGGCGTTGTTGAAGCCGGTATTCATGGCCCAGCCGTAGTCGCGCACGTTGGGGTCCAGCACGTTGCGGAACAGGCTGAATGTGGTGCCGTCGAAGATGCCCTGGTTCACGCGCAGGTACATCTCGATCTTCTGGCGGCCCGCTGGCACGCCGTCGCGGATCTCGATCCCGAACGTGCGGTTCTGGAAGTAGAACGTGGGGAACGTCAGGTAGCGGCCGGGCCCCGCATCGGGGGCGGTCCATGCCTCGCCGCGCTCGCGGGCGTGGCGCTCGGTGGGGCGCGATCCCATCAGCGTCACGAGCGTGCCATCGGCTTCGCGATACTGGATCTGCTCCATCATCGGCGTGTCGGCCGCGAACAGCGGAGTCCATGCCTCGGTCGGGGTGGAAGACGTAGGCGGGGGCGTGCCGCTTCCGCCATCGCCACCGCCGCCGCAGGCGGTGACTGTCAACAACGTGGCCAGCAATAGCGCCGGCACACGGCAATACGCGTGAGGTTTCTTCATGTTATTGACCCTTCGTTCCCTGTTCGCGAACCATTCGGTTTCGGAGTACTTCTCGCCGTGGCGATGACCTGCATGTCGTCGGCTTCTTCAGCCGGGGGCGATTATCGACAGGGCGATTTATAGATGTCAATTGTCATGATTTGGCGCACGCGGTGACAAATTTTGCGGGCCGGGTGACAGGTCGCGTCACTTGGCGAGGGCGCGCCATCTGGCGGCAGGCACGCGCCGTGCAGACGTAAAAAAGGCCGCAAAAAGCGGCCTTGGAACAGGGTAAAGGGTGATTGCCACCCTGCGCGGAAAAGCAACACTGCGGCAGCACTGCGACTGGACTGCAGTCCAGATGTCACTCTTCAAGCGTTTCAGTGAATGCTTGTCGGCGTCAAGGATCAGTCGTCCAATGGCCGCTGCATCGCGGAGCGCTCCAGCAGCACGGGGATCGATTTCGACGTGGGCGTGTTGCAGAGATCGGCCACGCTATCGAGCGGCACCAGCGGATTGGTCTCGGGGTAGTAACCGGCGATGCAGCCGCGCGGAATGTCATAGGCCACGATGCGGAAGCCATCGGCGCGCCGCTCGATGCCGTCGTGCCAGACGGTGTGCATGTCCACCCAGTCGCCATCGGCAAAGCCCAGCATTTCGATGTCGGCGCGATGCATGAAGACCACGCGCCGCTGGCCGAACACGCCACGGTAACGATCGTCGAGCGCATAGATCGTGGTGTTGTACTGGTCGTGCGAGCGCGTGGTCATCAGCACCATCATGCGCTCGCCGTGCAGCGCGCGGGCGCGGGCGATGGGGGTATCGGGAATCAGCGGGTTGATGAGGAACTCGGCCTTGCCTGAGTGCGTATGCCATTCACGCTCGCGCGCCGGCACGTGCAGGTGGAAGCCACCCGGATGCGCCACGCGCGCGTTGAAGTCTTCAAAGCCGTCGATGACCTCGGCGATCTTGTCGCGAATCCGCGCGTAGTCCGCCGCGTACCAGCGCCAGTCCACGGTGGCGCTGCCCAGTGCGGCGTGCGCCAGCCCGGCCACGATGGCGGTCTCGGACATCAGGTTCTCCGAGGCCGGCGTGTTCATGCCGTACGACAGATGCACCTGCGACACCGAATCCTCGACGGTCACGCCCTGCGGCACACCGTTCTGGCGATCGATCTCCGTGCGGCCCAGCGTGGGCAGAATCAGCGCCGTGCGGCCATGGATCAGGTGGCTGCGGTTGAGCTTGGTGGCGATATGCACGGTGAGGTCGCAGGCACGCAGGGCTTCCCACGTGCGCGGCGTGTCCGGCGTGGCAGCGGCGAAGTTGCCGCCGAGCGCGATGAACACGTTCACCTCGCCACGCAGCATGGCGTCGATGGTATCCACCACGTCGTGACCATGCTCGCGCGGCGGATCGAAATGAAAGGCTGCGCCGAGCTTGTCCAGAAACGCGGGCGTGGGCTGTTCTTCGATGCCAACCGTGCGATTGCCCTGCACATTGGAGTGTCCACGTACCGGGCACAGGCCCGCGCCAGGACGTCCGATGTTGCCGCGCATCATCATCAGGTTCGACAGCAGTTGAATGGTCTGCACCGAGTGCTTGTGCTGGGTGAGACCCATGCCCCAGGTGCAGATCACGCGCTTGCCGCGTGCATAGATGGCGGCGAGCCCTTCGATCTCCGCACGCGGCACGCCGGATTCGCGTTCGATGACGTCCCAGGGTTCGGCGCGCAGGTCGGCGGCGAAGGCGTCGAAGCCGCGCGTATGCGTGGCGATGAACTCGGTGTCGAGCACGCGCGGCTGGCTGGCGGCTACGGCATCGTCGTCGAGTTCCAGCACGTGCTTGGCCACACCACGGATCAATGCGAAATCGCCGCCCAGCGTGGGACGCACGAAGACCGAGCAGATCTCGGTGCTTCCATTTGTCAGCATTTCCATCGGACTCTGCGGACTCGTGAAGCGCTCCAGTCCGCGCTCGCGCAGCGGATTGATCGACACCAGCGTGGCGCCCCGCTTGGCGCAATCGCGCAACTCGCCCAGCATGCGCGGGTGGTTGGTGGCGGGGTTCTGGCCGAACAGCAGGATGGTGTCGCAATGCTCGAAGTCGTCGAGCGTCACGGTGCCCTTGCCCACGCCAACCGTCAGCGGCATGCCCCGGCTGGTGGCCTCGTGACACATGTTCGAGCAGTCGGGAAAATTGTTGGTGCCCACCATGCGCGCGAACAGCTGGTAGAGGAACGCGGCCTCGTTGCTGGCGCGCCCCGAGGTATAGAACGCAGCCTGATTGGGATCGCGCAACGCACGCAGCCGCGCGCCGATCGTCGCGAATGCATCGTTCCAGGAAATAGCCTGGTAGGTGTCGGAAAGTGGATCGTAGATGACGGGATCGGTGAGGCGGCCGTGTTGCTCCAGCTCGTA
The DNA here is from genome assembly GCF_039710735.1 of Cupriavidus sp. DL-D2. Taxonomy (NCBI): domain Bacteria; kingdom Pseudomonadati; phylum Pseudomonadota; class Betaproteobacteria; order Burkholderiales; family Burkholderiaceae; genus Cupriavidus; species Cupriavidus sp. DL-D2. Next base: position 116,068 of record NZ_JBDKXK010000015.1, read on the forward strand.
ATCGGTCTGCGCCATCAGCGATGCTACCGTGTTCTGCGCGAGGAACGCCGGCGTCACGCGCTTGCTGGTGGATTCTGCCGCCACGGCCTTGACGCCGTTCTCGCAGAACTCGAACGTGGAGGCGTGTTCGCGGTCTGGCCATGCGCAGCCAGGGCAGTCGAAGCCATCGGGCTGGTTCTGCCGGAACAGCATGCGGTAGTCACGGCCCGCCACACGCTCCTTGAGCAGGTTGATGGCGACGTACTTCAGCGCCCCCCAGCCCGCTGCCGCGTGGGTATAGGGTTCGATTCGGGGTTTGGACCGTTGTGCCATGACGCGTGCTCCTGCCTGTTCGGATGATGTCGTGACCGCAGCGTAGTGGCTGAGGAGGCGGCACCCTTCCTTGCATACCGACCGATTGCCGGTTCGCACGGCGCCGTATCCGGTCATCAGACCAAAGGATAGGACGCCGCAACAAATTGGCTACCGCACGACCCCGGTGTACAGATGCGCTTCGCGGCACGGCTGCCTACCATTCGATGGCGGGCTTGCGGTGCAGGCCCAGGGCGGGACACCAGACGGTGTGCCTGCGCATTCGAAGCTTAGAAGGAGCCGAACATGGTTGCAAAGCACATCGTTCCCATCGTCGTGGCATGCGGTCTGGCCGCTGTCAGCGCGCTGGCGTCGGGTATGGCCGACGCCGCACAGCCGCCCGTGCAGAAGAAGGGCCATCCCGTCTACAACATCGACCGCCAGCGCGATCCGTTCACCGACGGTGCGCGTTACCAGGTGTCGCCTGCCGACGAGGGGCGCTTCATTCTCGTGGGCCGTGACCTGACAGGCGTTTCGGCCCCTCCGGGCGGCGCACCGGCATGATTGCCGCTCGCGCCCCCATCGGAGAGACCACCATGCCATCTTCGGGTGTGTCGTATGCGCAGGTCGGGCCGCTGCTGGCCTGGCTCTGCATCTGCGCGGCGAGTGCCGGCATGGCGTTTGCGACGGTGGCCTGGGCGGGCGTGTGATGGAACCGCGCCCGGTTCAGGTTGCGTTCAGGCCGCTGCCTCCACGGCCTCTACGGCGGCTGTCCTCAGCGGCAGCCGGACGATCATCTTCGCGCCGCCTTCGGGTGGCGATTCGGCCTCGATGCTGCCACCGTGGGACTCCACGATATTGCGGCAGATCGACAGGCCCATGCCCATGCCGTCCGGCTTGGTCGTATAGAACGCATTGAATAGCTGGCCCATGGCCTGCGCCGGAATGCCGGGGCCGGTGTCGCTGATGATCAGCAGCACCGCATTGCCCGGAATCTCGCGGCTGGCCACGGTCAGGCGGCGCCGGCCAGCGGTCTCGGACATCGCCTGGATCGCATTGATCATCAGGTTCACCAGTACCTGCTGCAACTGCGTCCAGTCGCCAAGAATGTGCGCGGTGCCGGCGTCGAGTTCGGTGACGGCCGCGATCTGGTGATCCTGCATTTCGCGGCGCACCAGTTCCACGGTGTCTGCCAGCAGGTGGTCCACGGCGATATCGATGTACTTGGGCTCGGCCTTCTGCGCCATCGAGCGGATCTGGCGAATGATGTCGCTGGCTCGCGTGGCATCGCGAATGATCTGGTCGATGGAGTCGCGCGTTTCCTCGATATCGGGCGGCGTGCGCTGCAGCCAGCGCTGCGCCGACTCGCCGCAGGTGACGATGGCCGCGATGGGCTGCGTCACCTCGTGTGCGATGGACGCCGCAAGTTGTCCGAGCGTGGTCACGCGCGCCACATGGGCCAGTTCGTCCATGGTGCGATGCAGCGCCTGTTGCGTCAGCGTGGCGTCGGTGACGTCCATCAGGGCGCCCACATACTCGTGGTTGTCGCCATCGGACGTACTGCGGCGCGCTACCAGATGCACATATCGAATGGCGCCGTCGGGCATCAGCAGCCGATGCTGTAACTCCACGAGCGGCGCACCGTTGAGCATATCGGCATGAGTGCGATGCGCAGCGGCCAGGTCATCGGGATGGACCCGCGCCATCACCAGCCCAAGATGCACCGGACCGCCGCGCGCATAGCCGAAGATCCGGTGCGCCTCGTCGGACCAGACCATGGTGCCAGCGGGCACGCGGATGGCGATACTGCCGGTCTTGCTGAGTTTCTGTGCCTCCGCCAGGAACGATTCGCTGCGCGCCAGTGCGGCTTCGGCCTGGCAGCGCCGGTCCATGTCGGCCAGGTTGCGCAGGGCCAGCAGGGTGGTGGTGCCGATGGCCAGCAGCGCGAATATGCAGCGGGCCAGTTGGCCACCTTCATCTTCGGCGCTGGGCGAGACGATATAGGCCGTCAGCGTCAGCAGCAGCGATGCCCAGGCGGCCACGCGCGTGGCGCCGATGGAACCGGTCAGCGCCACAAGCAGGATCACCACCACGTACAGCACCGCGATGGCGAAATCCAGTGGCGTGAATGCGTCGATCAGGAAGACGCCCAGCGCAAGCGAGCCGGCGGTGCCTTTCAGCAGCCGGTTGATGGTCGAGTTGTACATGCCCAGTCCAGGCGGATTGACGGTAGGGCGCTCTATCAGCAGCATGGCCCGACGCCGATACTAATGCCGAATGACTGCTTGGGAAATCATATAAAGGTATGGTGGCCTGTTTGCCATGCGAAACGGCAATCCCTGGGCGCCCTGCACAAGGCCCGTGGCCGCATCCACGCCATCATGGCAGCGAGTTCTCCCCCTGAACCGTCGGGCCGTTGAACCGTCACCCCCCAAATCCTGGCGTCTGGCTGCGCACTTTTACGGTGCATCGCCACCCGCCAGCCGTGGATGCATTTCCAGGAGTCGCCATGACCATCACTTCCCTCGACACCGATGCCGGCCTGGCCGTCACCGAGATTTCCGATCACCTGAACCAGTTGCTGGCCGATGTCTTTGCGCTGTACCTGAAGACCAAGAACTTCCACTGGCATATGTCCGGTCCGCATTTCCGGGACTACCACCTGATGCTGGACGAACAATCGGCGCAGATCTTCGCCATGACCGACGACGTGGCCGAGCGCGTGCGCAAGATCGGCGGCACTACCCTGCGCTCCATCGGCAACATCGCTCGCCTGCAGCGGCTGCGCGATAACGACCAGGAAGCCGTCTCGGCCAAGGACATGCTGCGCGAACTGCACGCAGACAACCTCAAGCTGGTGGAAGCCATGCTCGACGCCCATGCTGTCTGCGACGACCACGCGGACGTGGCCACCGCCAGCCTGCTGGAGAACTGGATCGATGAAGCACAGCGCCGCGCGTGGTTCCTGGCGGAATCGGTGAAGTAAGGCTGCACCGCGGCTGTATCGCTGCAAAACACCGCCCGCCCTGTCGCGGGCGGTTTGTCAATTGTACGAATCGATGTCTCGACCTGCCCCCTGGGCACGGCAGTATGATCGCCTTCACATCGCACCGGGCGCCGTGATTGGCTGGCGCCCGTCAATCTGCCGTGAGAGCGCGCCATGCACCTGGGGAAATCGTACTCAATACCCGAGTTCACGTTCTGGTCGAGGCGGAAGATCTACGCCGCGCTGGCCTGCGGGACGCTGCCCGTCATCCTCTATCAGTTTTTCGAGGTGAAGTGGCTGTCGATCCCCACCGCCGTGGCAGTGCTGCTGGGAACGGCCACGTCGTTCATCGTGGGTTTCCGGAATGTGCAGACCTACACCCGCGCGCAGGATGCGCTGCAGGTCTGGACCGAGATCCTGAACGGCAGCCGGTGCCTGGGCGTCATGAGCCGGGATTTCCTTGCGCATCCGGCGGCCCGGCGCGAATTGATGCTTCGCCACTGCGCATGGCTGACCGCGCTGCGCTACCAACTCAGAGTGCCGAAGATCTGGGAGAACGCGGGCAAGGTGTCCAACGTGGAGTACCAGCAGTACTACAGCATTCCGGAATGGGAAGTACCGCTCGACAAGGCACTCGCAAAGTATCTCCAGCCGGAGGAACTGGCCTCGATCGTGAACGCCGATCACAAGACCTCGCGGCTGCTGGGCAACCAGTCCGCCACCCTCAAGCGCCTGCTCGATGCCGGCGAGATCTCCAGTAGCTTCTACATGGAGCTGGGCGGATCGATCCGGGGCTTCTTCAACCAGCAGGGCCGGGCGGAGCGAATCAAGGACTATCCCTATCCGCGCCAGTACGCCATCGTCAACAAGATCTTTGTCCGCACGTTCTGCCTGCTTCTGCCATTCGGCATCCTGACGGAGTTCGAGAAGCTCAACGCCAGCGTGTCGGGCTTCATGCATGGGCACATGATCTGGCTGGTGATTCCCTTCAGCGCGATGATCTCGTGGATGTACCTGGCCCTGGAGCAGGTGGGCGAGAGTACGGAGAATCCCTTCGAGGGCAATGCGAACGACGTGCCGATGGCGCAGATCTGCCGCAGGATCGAACGCGAACTCATGGACGTGCTGGGCGAGCCCTGTGATGCGCCGGAGCCGGAGGCGGCGCGGGGCGTCGTGCTCTGACAGGCGGTCATTGATAGCTCATCGTGAACGTGGCCAGTGCGTTGACCGTGCCGGGCGTCACAGTACCGGTGGAGATGTAGCGCACGCGCAGCGCAATGTTGCTGGTGGTGCTCGATGGCCCGATCAGGATCTGGTTCACGGTGCCGGCCATGGGCGAGTCCGGCCCGAAACTGATCGTTTCGCCGGTGGCACGGGTGATGCGCAATTGCACGTTCCGCGCGGTGGAGGCGGCTGTCAGCGTGAGCAGGTCGGTCTGGTTGCCAGGTGTGGTGGCGTCGGACAGCGTGAGATAGACCGTGGACCCCGCATCGCAGGTCAGGCCGATCTGGAATCCGGTTTCGCCAGCCGTGGCGCCCACGGGAGTCAGCATGGACAGAACGACGGTTGGCAGCGTGACACCGATATTGGGCGTGGTGACCGTGCAGGACCTGGCTGTGACCTGAGAAGCCCCCATGCCGACTTGTGATAGCGGCGACGATGAGGTGTTATAGGGTACGTTGTGGCTGATCATATTGAACATGACCGGAACGCTCACCGTGCCGCTCGTGGTCACCTGTCCGGTCTTGATCAACTGATAGGTGAACGAGTAGTTGTTCGTGGTGGGGTTTGGCGAGGTGACGTTCGGTGCGAACGAATCCCACTGGCCGGAACTGATGTGTGACAGGACCTTGTTGCCGTAGTTCACGCTGATGACGCGTACGCCGATTCCGGGAAGGGAGGTCTGCCAGACGTCCGGGACAACGGACGATACCGACAAGAGCGGAAGGTACTGGAGATAGAAGCTGTTGCCTGTCACGAAGTCGTTGAATGGGCATCTCACCGTGGTGGTCGTGGAGACCACCTCGCTCAGCGCGGTGCCCGATGGGGCATCCCGGGCAACGGTGATGGCGCTGAACGAGATGGTGGCGGGCGTGGTTGACATCGTGCATTGCGGAACCGACTGGCCATACGCGGCCGGTGCCATCGCCATGCTGACCAGCCACAGCGCCGCGCGAGCGATTCTCCAGGCACGGTGAAAGGAAGCGAAGCGTTGGGTCATGGCACGGGTCCTTCGTTCAGGTCAGGGAGTAGCCCGGCGCGGCGCACGGCCCGATACCGTGGCGTCAATCGGCTCGCAAGGCGCTTCCACGACAACATGGCGCTTGAGCACCGCATCGTGAGGTGGCAACTGATAAGGGATTCGGCACTGGTCCGTGCTGGGCGAACCCCAACGCACCGTGAGCGTGCCGCTGTCTTCCACACCCCGTACGAAAATCCGGCCAGCCTGGCCGACAATCCCGACGTCGTGGCCGGCCTCGTTCACCACGGCTGCGCCGAACGGCAGCGCCGACCCGTCCGGCGCGCGGCTTACCAGGATGGCCGTGCGGCCGCTCAGCGTCTCGAACTGGACGCGGACCACGGCATTGGCACGGGGCACCACCTGCCTGCTGGTGGCGCGGAACTCGATGTCGGCCGGCATGCCGCGTGGGTCGATCTCGATGGCATTCAGCCCATATGGCACGAGGTACGGCACCACGGCATAGCCGAAGCGGTCCACCCGCACGCCCGGCATATTGAGTACGCGTGCGCCGCGTGCGGACTTGGCCTCGACCAGCGCCACGGTATCGGCAACGTAGTTCGCCAGCGTGACGCCACCGCTGTGCGCCACCAGGGCACCTTGCAAGCCCACCGAGAACTGCGATGTATGCTCGCTGGCCGAGGCCGACCCGGATAACGTGGTGTAGGGGCTGCGGTACTGGATGTTGCCGCTACCGGTTGACGTGGCGCTGGAGCGGGTGCCGCCGATGCCGTAGCTGAGTGCGCTGTCCTCCAGCGCGGTGCCGGTGATCAGCAGTTGCTGCGAATCGCCGCTGGCGCGGTCGCTGGTGTAGCCGAACGACAGTGTCGGCATGCGCGGACTGCGGCCCAGCGGCACCGTAAAGCCAGCAAAGATCTGGGTGCCGAGCCGGCCGGTCGTACCATCGATCGTGCGCGAGACCGAGAAGTTGTAGGTGAAGGACACGCCCAGCATCCGTGCCACGTTGTTGTAGCCGATCTGGAACTGGTTCGCGGTGCCGTCGCGGTCCCAGTAGTCCAGCGAACTGCCCGTGAGGTAAAGGTTGCCCCATGGACCGGGAAGTTGCTGGTTCACCGTCACCTGGAACTGGGTGCGCCGGCGCAGCACGGTGGGTCCGTTTTCGCTGTCGGCGTAGGAACGGGCCAGGAAGGCATCCCTCATCTGCCAGAACCCGCTTGACGCGTAGCGATAGGCCGCCACCGTAAGGTTGGTGCGCGTGGATGGCACCACGTTGCTGTAGCTGACCCGATAGCTCTGGCCGGAGTTGGAGCCGGGACGGGGCACGTCGGCATGGGCCTGCGTGATGTCGAGCGCGAAGGCACCCATCGAAGTGTTCAGTGCCGCGCCCAGCAACGCCGCCTGATAGCTGTTGGCGTAGACCAGCCCGCCATAGCCGGTGACCAGGTTGGAGAGGCCATACTGAAGGGTGGCCTGCATGAGCTTTTCGCTCTGCGTGACGCGCGTGTCGCGATAGTCGCCAGCCGTGAAGGAGTAGCGCGCACTGCCCGGCCGCAGCAGCTGCACCACCGATGCATAAGGCACCGTGAACGTGTGCGACGAACCGTCGGCTTCGGTCACGGTGACCAGCAGTTCGCCGCCATAGCCTGTGGCGTAGAGATCGTCGATCTCGAACGGTCCGGGCGCCACGGTGGTTTCGCGCAGACGGATGCCATTCTGGGAGATCGACACGCGCGCGTTGCTGCGCGCCACACCGCGCACCACCGGCGCGTAGCCCCGGCTGGAATCCGGCAGCATGCGGTCGTCAGTGGCGACGTTGAGGCCGCGAATCGAGTAGCTGTCGAAGATTGCCCCGTCGGTGAAGGCGTCGCCCAGCGTGAGCTGGCTGCGCCACGAGGGGATGTCGTGCTGCAGATACGTGGCGATGTTCTGGTAGTCGAAGCCACCCTGTCCGGCGGGCATCCAGGTCATCGAAGAGCGCTGCCGCAGGTGCCACGATCCCACGTTTACGCCGGCGTCGATACCCAGGAAGCTCGTCGTGGAAGCATTGGCGCCGGTGGTGTGATACGAGTTGAACGTGTAGCCCACCGTGGCCGACGGGATGCCCGCATCCCAGAACTCCGGTGGCACGTACCCTCGTGGCTGATGCTGCTGCAGGGCCTGGGGCACGCTCAGGTCCAGCCGCAGGTCACCCATGTTGAACGTCCAGGTCGCCTCCGCGGCAATGGCTGCCAACGACGCGCATGAGTCGGGTGTGGTGCCGGCCAGCACGGTGCGGCCTTGTGGCGATAGCGCTTCGAGGTCGAGTTTCATGCGCGTGGCCAGGGGCCGCGTGATGCAGGGCGCCACGTCGCCATCCGTAGCATCGAAACGCACCGCCTCGCGGCCGGACCACTCGCCGTTGACGAAGACATCGACGATGTAGTCGCCGGGGACGATGGCGTTGGCGCGCGAGAACGGCGTGATGTCGATCGGGTTGCCGCTGGACCGACGCAGCAGATCATCAAGGAACCGCACGTCCGGCTTGTCCTGCGCCTGTACCGTGGCGGCCTGCAGCAGGGAGGCAACGGCCCACCAGAGCGGGCTACGGCGACACCGCTTGTCCATGCTCGCCATGGCGTCATCGTCCGGAATTGACAGCCTTGTCCATGGACCCTTCCGTGGCACCTCCATAGTCGTTGATAAAGCTGAACTCGACACGCTCCGGCGTGGCGGCGGGCACCGTGGCGGGCTTGCCGATATCAAGTTCCAGCGTGCCGCCCGGGGCGATCATTCCGCCACCGCTGTTGGCGAACGACTCGCCGCCCGCCGTGGCCTTCACGCTGCCGAACGTGATGTGATAGGGCGTGGGGTTACTGCCCTCCAGTGCATAGCCGTCGTCTTTCCGACGAAAGCTCCACGTCACGCTTTGTGCCGCCGCGGCGGCGCCATTGGCATCGAGCGATGCCGGGCGGTAGAAGAGCTTGATACGGGTGCGGAACGCGAAATTCAGAGAGTTGCGTGGCGCATCGTCAGAGGCGACCACGGATGGAACCTCAAGGACATTGACCCAGTAAAGCGTTTCGCGGCCAGTCGGCAGGGGGTCTCCTGCAAGAATGATCCGCATGGTTTGTCCGTCGCCGGGATTGACGCGGAACAGCGGCGGAGTGAGCAGGAACGGAACGGCTGCGTCGTCGGGAGGCGCGTCGGGGTTGCCCGCATCGATCCAGGCCTGCACGAGCGACGGCGTGGTGCCGTCGTTCGTCGCCCGCAACGACACCTCGCGCTGGGGCTCCTGGTAGATGACGCGCGTGCCGTTGAGTACCACCGACGCGAAGGCCGGCGAGATGCCGGCCCACAGCAACAATGCCACCGCCGTGGCACGACAAGCGGTTTGAAAATTCGGCATGGACGCTCCGCAGGCAGTGGTTGAACATACGGAGAGCCCGCCAGGGGCTCTCCCTCACGCAACCGGCGGGCAGCCGGTCAGGGGTACACGACGGAATAGACGACAGAGGTCGATACGTTGCCGGACGTCACGGTGCCTGTTGCCACATACTCGGCGCTGTAGTTCAACGTGGCAGCACCCGAGGCCAGTGCAACCTGTTGCGAGTTCTGCGAGCCGGCAGCCGCGCCGAGCGTAATCGCCGACATATCCGCGTTGCGCAGCGCGATCTGGACGTTACCGGCCGGCGTGCTGGAGGCACCGTTGATCAGCCGTCCCGTGGCCGCGTCGATGGTGGCGCCCGGTTCGAAATAGACCGCGGCATTGCCCGTGGCGGTGGAACAGCCCGACAGGCGGATGCTGAAGGGCGTGCGGCCGGCAGCGGTGCCTGTCCCGCTCAGTGCGGAAGTCGATACAGCCGGCAACGTCACGGTGAAGCTGCTGGAAGTGCCACCGTTACCGCCGATCGTGCAGGTCTGCGACGATACGCGGCCAGTGAAGGTGATGGTGCCGTCCGAGGCAAAAGCGGCACCCGGCAGCACAGCGGCGGCGACAAGAAGGCCAGCTATCAGGGTTTGGCGAATGGTTTTCATTTTGACTTCTCTCTATATCTAGTGAATGAAGCCGCCGTAATGACGGGGGCGCTCAGGCTGATTGGAATATTGCGTGGGTGGTAATCGCCGCGCGACCTTGAATCAACCTGTAACGCCTGAAGTCTATGAACGGATGGACGCCCGTTTAATAGCTGATTTACTAGTTTTTGAAATCGGGAAATGTGCGCTGCGCAGGACTGTGACAATGGCCGTGTTTGTCCCGCCCTCCCGGCGCACGACGGGAAGGGGCGAAATAGTCGTTTCTTGAAAAGCAGTGTGGTGCAAACGGCAGTGTCTCGCATCGCCCGAACGGGTGTAATGACGGGGATATTATGTTTGCGGTGCCGTGCAGATATTGAGGATGTCTGTTTCTTGTCTTGGAAAGACAGACTGTTATTATTTTGCTCTTATTCTGATTTGATTAAATCTGAGTTCTGTCCCTGCTCGTAAATAAAAAGGATGAAGGCAGGGCGAAGTAGAACTGGGAGGCAAGCGGAGGGGCGAGGGGAGGGCTGGCGGTTCAGGACACGATAGCCGCGATTTGAACTGCCATGCCCTCACCCCCAACCCCTCTCCCATTCCATGGGAGAGGGGAGAAACAGGGAGTAAGCAGAATTCAAGCCGCCACCTTCCCCCGGAACACGTGGTACTGGTACAGGTTGTACCCCAGCATCACCGGCAACATCAGGCCGATACCTATCAGCATGAACACCAGCGTGCGGTCGTCGGAGGCAGCGGCCATCAAGGACAGCTTGCCGGGCACGACATCGGGGAACAGGCTGATGGCCAGCCCGCCGAACGACACCAGGAACAGCAGCACGGTGGCGCGGAACGGCGCACGGCGGCTGCCGGTCCAGGTTGTTGCCGCGATCCACGCCACGGCGCCTGCCGCGATCACACCCAGCGCCAGCAGGACGGCGAGCACGCCATGCTCGTGCCAGCGCTCGGTGCCGATCAGGCTCAGGCGCAGCGTGGCAAAGGACAGGACCAGCGCGCTGACCACGGTGACCGGCAGCATCAGCAGCGTCCAGTTGCGCGCGGCGTTCTCCACCGGATACGGTGTCTTCTTGATCAGGTAGGTCGCGCCCAGCAGCGCATAGCCTGCCGCCACGCCGATCGCGGCGAAGAGCGTGAAGACGGCGTTCCACGCCCCAGGGTTCAGGCCGGTGATGACGCGGCCCAGGATCACCCCTTGCGACACGGCTGCAACGAGGCTGCCGAGTCCGAAGACGCGATCCCACAGCACGTTGCGCTCTGCGGCGTGACGGAACTCGATGGCCGCGCCGCGCATGATCAGCCCGGCGATCAACGCCATCAGCGGTACATACAGGTGGGGCAGCAACAGCGCGTAGGCTGCGGGAAACGCGCCGAACAGGCCGCCGCCGAGCACCACGAGCCAAGTTTCGTTGGCATCCCAGACGTGGGCGATCGATCCGATCATCGCGTCGCGCGCACTGCGTTCCGGCGCGAACAGGCTCAGGATGCCGATGCCCAGGTCGAAGCCATCGGTGACAACGTAGCACGCCAGCATCAGGCCGAGAATGCCGAACCACAGCGTGACAAGCAGGGTATGGGGAGAGGTTTCCATGGTCTTTGCCTCGGATATCAGTAGGTGCCGCCACCGGCAACGGGTGCCGTGCGTGCGGCAAGGCCCTGCATCGGCGCGGCCAGTGTCAGGTCAGGCCCTTTTCGCAACCAGCGCGAGGCCAGCCAGGCGAACGTAGCGAGCAGAACGAGGTAGAAGGCGGCGAACATCGCGATGCTGCTGGTCACGTCGAGCGTGGAGATGGCCGTGGAAACACCGGCCTCGGTGCGCAGCAGGCCATAGACCAGCCACGGCTGGCGTCCCACCTCGCGCACGATCCATCCGCACTCCACCGCGAGGTAGGGCAGCGGAATCGCCAGCACCCAGGCGAGCATCAGCCAGCGGTGTTGGGCCAGGGCATCGGGGTTGCGCCGCGTGCGATACACCACATGCGCGGTGCGCAGGGCCAGCAGTACCAGCAGGAAGCCGATGCCGGCCATCACCCGGAACGAGTAGTAGAGCAGCGGGAGCATCGGCGGCTGGTCGGCACGCGGAATGTCTGCGAGGCCCGTGACGGTGCCATCTACCTTGTGCGTGGCCAGCAGGCTCAGCATGCCCGGCACTTCGACGGACCAGCTATTGCGCTGCGCTGCCTGGTCGGGCCATGCGAGCAGTGACCACGACGCGGCAGTGCCCGGTGCATTGGTATGCCAGTGGCCCTCGATGGCAGCACCCTTGGCGGGCTGCGTGCGGAACACGTCCACGCCGCTGCCGTCGCCCAGCCAGACCTGGATGGGCGCCACGATGACGAGCAGCAGCATCGCCAGCCGGAACGACTTGGCAAAGAACTCGGGATTGCGGCGCTTGAACAGATACCACGCGGAGATGCCGGCCACGACCACGAACCCGGTTTCCAGCGCAGCCAGCCACATATGGGTGATGCCCCAGACCGCATCGGGATTGAAGATTGCACGCAGGTAGTCGGTCACGACGATCTTGCCGTCGACCACCGCCACGCCGGCTGGCGTCTGCATCCACGAATTCGCCACCATGATCCAGAACGCGGAGAGCGACGAACCGAGCGCGACCATGCCGGTGGCGAACAGGTGGACCCCCTTCGACACGCGGTCCCAGCCGAACATCATGATGCCGATGAAGCCGGCTTCGAGCATGAACGCCATGGCGCCTTCGAAGCCGAGGATGTTGCCGAAGAACTGGCCCGTGAACTGCGAGAAGCTGCTCCAGTTGGTGCCGAACTCGAATTCCATCGGGATGCCGCTGACCACGCCCACGGCGAAGTTCAACAGCAGCAGCTTGCCCCAGAAACGCGCGTGGCGGTACCACCCGAGGTCGCCGGTGCGCACCCAGAGCGCTTCCACGATGAAGAGCCAGGCCGCCAGACTGATGGTCAGGATGGGCCAGAGGATGTGGAAGATCGCCGTGAATGCGAACTGGGCGCGCGAGAGGTCAAGAACGTTGTCGATGGCCATGGCGGATCACCGGGAACGGTAGCGGATGGCGGGCTCGGCTTCGGGCTCGCGCGCCGGCTCTGTCACGCCGCAGGTGTTTTCCATGGCCGAGGCCAGGATCATCGCGTCGGCATTGAGGGCCGGGGTGCGCGAGCGCTGCGGCTGATAGACGGCGGCCATCTTGCCGATGGGCTGCCCGGTCAGTGCGCAGGTGCCCGCCTGGCGGGCGATGCCGATGGTCCAGATCTGCTCGCCATAGCGGCAGTGCGTGGCATCGCGCCAGCTCACCACGGCCATGGCACTGCTGGGCCGCTCGATGACGGTGACGATCGGTGCGTGGGCACGATGCGCATGGTCGTCGGCGGTGTAGGTCGTGGGCGCAGGGGCTTGCGGATTCAGCAGGGCGATGGTGCTCAGCCACGCGTCGCACGAGTGATCGAAGGGCGCATCGGGTGCATCGAACGTATCGCGGCTATCGGTAGCAGCCGGTTGCAAAACTTCAGTGGCATCAAACATGGGAGCTCCCTGGAGTAGAGGTGACCTTGACACGCCAGCAGTAAGGCGTGTCACCGACGAAGCGCTTGAAAACGGTGGTGAAATGGGCCTGCGAGCGGAAACCGCTGCGCATGGCCACTTCCAGCACGCTGCCTTGACCGCGGCGCAGCAGATCCTGCGCGTGCTCGATGCGGCGGCGTACGAGGTATTCGTGCGGACGCATGCCGGTGGCGCGACGGAATTGCGCGGCAAAGTACATGCGGGTGAGGCCGGTGCTGCTGGCGATATCGGCCAGGCCAATCGGTGCGGCCAGGTTGTCGTCGATGAACGCGATGGCCCGGCGCAGGCGCCACTGCGGCAACGCGGTCTGCGTGCGATGGTTGGTGGCGGCGCGCTGGAAGTGATTCGCCACCACGCGGGCCACGATGGCCAGCGCCACGCTATCGGCAAACATCCGGCCAAGGCCCGGGTCCTGCGTGTGTGCCACGGCCAGTGCCTGGCCCAGTCGTTCGAGCGCCGGATCGGTATGCACGAACGGATCGTCGAGCAGCAGCTCGCCGGGGTGCGCATGGCCGAACTGGTCTTCGTAGCAGGCGGCCAGCACGGCTTGCGGCACGAACAGGTGCAGCAGGTCGCAGGCCGAACCGTATTCCGCACGGGACGCCACGCCGGGCGCCGTCACCTGCACGGAACCGGCAGTGATGCGGCCATCGAACACCGGCATGCCGCCGCAGAGCAACCGCACCGAACCGGAGCGCAGCGCCAGCGAGATGCAGTGGTGCGCGCCGTCGCCATCGTGGGACACGGAGACAGGATCGTTGCCATCGCAGGTCCAGCGCGAGATCACGATGCTGTCCGGGCGGCGGGCCTGCAGCGTCTCGGCATCGGGCGGCTGGCGCCATTGCTCTTCACGATAGACAAGGGCCGGCGCACGGGCTGCCTCGACGCGCGGCGAGGGCGGCATCGGGGGGCGGGTGGCTTCGGGCAGTTCGAGGACGTTGGTTGAGAGGTCTTTCATGGCGTGGCGTTCCGTATATCCGTAAGAGGGGGGTCAGGCGGCGTAGCGAAGGAACGCCACGGCAATGAGGATCAGGTTCATGACGGCCAGCACGATCCAGCCGTACATCAGCATCAGGCTTTCCCGTTCGTCGAGGGCACTGTCATGGTGCACATCGGTCTCGGCGGTGCGTGGGCTCATTGGTTGTTCTCCTGGGTGGCATGGTGGACAGGAGCAATGGCCTGCGCCCACATCCGGTACACACCCGCACCGGCCAGTCCAATCGCCACGACGGCGGCGATGGACAGTATCGAGATGGGAAAGAGACGGGATTTCATGCTGGCTGGCTCCTCGGCGAGTCGGTGTCTGGCTGGGATGAATCGTAGGAGCCGCCCATGGGTGGTCTCAATTGGCGAGTGGATGAGGTAGGGTTAAACGTTGGTATAGGTTTGCCAAATCGCACTCACCTTTTCGTAGGTGACGGATGGGCGGATGGATAAGGCGGGGAGGGATGAGGATGGTTCTTTACGGAAAGACCTAGGGCTTTCCGGGTGGGTTTCTTGTGCCGGGGAGTGGGTTTGCTCGTACCTCCCGGTTTTCTCCCCTTTGGTTTGCTCCCCTCTCCCGCTTGCGAGAGAGGGGCGGGGGTGAGGGCAAGCGGTGGCTATGCGAGATCCGTGATCGGTGCCGAAAGGCCCGCCCTCACCCCCAACCCCTCTCCCGCGTGCGGGAGAGGGGAGCAAACCGGGCGGGAGAGGGAGAAAAGAGCAAGCAGAGGGGCGCAAACAAACGAAACAAGCGCCCCGGCAGGCTTGCCGTGCAATCCCGACACAATGTCTGCAAACACGATCACGTAAAGCGTGGCTACACGCCACTATCCGTCCATCGAAACCTTCGGATGGGGCAGCCATGCGTGGCGTTCTGGAAGTGCGGTGCGCCTCGCTCGCCGCCGTTGCATTGACCTTGGGGGCGCTTGCCGGCTGTGCCGGATTCGGCGATGCGCGACCCACTCGGCACCTCGCGGCCGTATCCGGCACGGCGCATAGCCTGCCGGCCATGCACGGCCAGTGGCCGGCGCAGGACTGGGCAGACCAGTTCGGCGATCCCCAACTGGGTGCGCTGACGCGGGAGGCGGTGGCGGGCAGCCCCACGCTGCAGGCCGCATTGGCGCGCCTGGCGTCGGCGCGTGCGCTGGCGGATGGCGCGCGCAGCGGTCTGTATCCGGAGATCGGCATCCAGGGCGGGTTCACCCGCGAGCGGATTTCCGAGACCGATACGCTGCGCGGCACGCCGCTGGCAGGACGATGGGTGGATCAGGCGCAACTGTCTGGCGCACTCTCGTATGACCTGGATTTCTGGGGGCGCCATCGTGCCGAGCTGCAGGCCGCACTGTCCGGCGTGAGCGAGGCCGAGGCGGAAGCCGAGTCGGCAAAGCTGGTGCTGACCACCGGCGTGGCCCGCGTCTATACCCGGCTGGCCACGCTGTACGCCTTGCGCGATGTCACCACGCAGACTATCGACCAGCGGCGGGAGTTGGCCACGCTGGGCCGGGAGCGGCTTGTGGCGGGGCTCGATACGCAGGTCGGCACGACGCTGCAGGACGCCGACCTGGCCGGTGCCGAGGCCGACCTGACCCGCCTGGACGACGACATCGCCGTGGCCCGCCACCAGATCGCCGCCTTGCTAGGCAAGGGTCCCGACCGTGGGCTCGCCATCGCGCGGCCCGTGCTTTTGTCGATGTCGGCCAGCCAGCCCGTGGCCAGGCTGCCCGACGATGCCCATATCGGCCTGCTGTCCCGCCGTCCGGACCTGGTGGCAGCCCGCTGGCGCGTGGAGGCGGCCTCGAAGGACATCGAGGTGGCGCGCACCGCGTTCCTGCCCGATGTCACGCTCAACGCCATGGCGGGCCTCACCACGATCACTCCCGCCGATTTCCTGCTCGGTGCGAGCCGCGCGTTTGCCTTCGGCCCATCGCTGCACCTGCCCGTGTTCGAAGGCGGCCGGCTGCGCGCGGATCTGCACGGCCGCTATGCCGCCTACGACGCCGCAGTGGCCGACTACAACCAGACACTGACACAGGCGCTGCGCGACACCGCCGACACCGTGGATGGCCTGCAGTCCACGGCAACCGAGATCGCCCAGCGGCAACAGGCGCTGCAACTGGCCGATCACGCTTACCAGCTCGCCGCCCGCCGCTGGCAGGCCGGACTCGTCAACCAACTGGCGGTACTCGCCGCGCAGTCCGAATTGCTGGCCCGGCGCCGTGACGTGGCGCAATTGCAGGGCCAGCGGCTCGATCTTCAATTCCGACTGATCTGGACGCTCGGCGGCGGCTACGAAGGACATCCGCCCGTGGCATCGCTCAACGAACCGGCATCGGCCAATACACCATGACCGCACAGACTTCCCCCAATCCGCCGTCCGTTCCTCCGGCCGCTCCTCCGGCCGCTCCTCCGGCCACGCCCGCACCCGCCGAGGTGGCCGCCAATCCTCGTGCCGTCCCGCGCCGCCGCCTGATTGCCGTGGCAGCGCTGGTCGCCGCCGCAGGCATCGCCTCGGCCACGTGGTGGGTCGACGATGGCCGCTTCCAGGCGTCCACCGACGACGCCTATGTGGGAGGCAACATCGTGCAGGTGACCTCGCTGGTGCCCGGCACCGTGGTGTCGATCGCGGCGGACGACACGCAGCGAGTCACGCAGGGCGGTCAACTGATCGGACTCGATCCGACCGATAGCGAGGTGGCGCTGCAGCAGGCCGCCGCGCAACTGGCGGAGACCGTGCGGCAGGTGCGCACGCTGTACGCCAACAACGGCACGCTGCAGGCGGATATCGCCCAGCGCGTCGCCAATATGGAGAACGCCCGTGACGATCTGCGCAGGCGGATGTCGGTCGATGGGACCGGCGCCGTATCGAAGGAAGATGTCGATCATGCGCAGTCCACCCTCAAGGCGGCACAGTCGGCGTTGCGCGCGGCGCAGGAACGGCTGGTATCGAACCAGGCATTGACCGACCACTCCACCGTGGCGGCGCACCCCGAGGTGATGAAGGCCGCCGCGCTCTATCGCGCGGCCTACCTGACCCATGCCCGCTCCACGTTGCCGGCCCCGGTCACGGGGTTCGTGGCGCGGCGCGCGGTGCAAGTGGGCCAGCGCGTGGCACCCGGCGAGCCGCTGATGGGCGTGGTGCCGCTGAACCAGATCTGGGTGGACGCGAACTTCAAGGAAAACCAGATGGCCGATATGCGCGTGGGCCAGCCCGTCACGCTCTATTCGGACTTCTACGGCTCGCACGTGCAGTACAGCGGCAAGGTGGCAGGCTTCTCGGCCGGCACCGGTGCCGCGTTCTCGGTGCTGCCGGCGCAGAACGCCACGGGCAACTGGATCAAGGTGGTGCAGCGCCTGCCGGTGCGCATCGCGCTGGACCCCGCCGAACTGGCCGCGCATCCGCTGCGGCTGGGCTTGTCGATGCGGGCCACGGTGGATGTGCACGATCACGGCGGCGCCTCGCTCGGCAAGCTGCCAACGGTGACGCCGCTATCCACGGATGTCTACGCGGCGGTGGGCCGCGATGCCGATGCGAGCATCGCCCGGATCATCGCGGCCAATCTTTGACGGAGGGGAAGGGCGTCGCGAATGCGGCGTTTCAGCGCAGCCAGCGCTGCCACGCCGCAAAACCTGCCACGAGCAGGCAGGCCGGCGCCACGATGGCCAGCAGGTTCGACCCCGCCAGCAGCACGGCCTGCTGGTCGATTTCCTGCGAGAGGCTGACCAGCGTCAGGCCAGGCGGCAGGTGATAGGCCAGGTAGGGATCGATGCGTCCCACAAGATGCGTGCGTGCCACGGCCTCGCCGTACTGCAGGCATTGCGCCGCCGTGCCCGTGCCCGCCGCCGACGCCACTTGCCGCACGATGTTCTTGAACTGGTAGGTGTGCGAGAAATCGTCGAGCGACGTTTCCATGAACGAGAGCTTGGCCACCAGCACCAGGGCGAACGGTACGGCCACACTCTGCAACACCAGCGCCTGCAGCATGCGGTCCACCGACAGGTCCGACATGATGCGCGTGGCCAGCAGCCATGCCGCTACCGCGATCATCACGTAGCCCAGCGCGAGATAGCGGCGCGTGCCCGGCAGCTTGCTGCCGTACAGCACGAACAGCACGGCGGCGACCATGCCGAACGCGCTGCTGATGGTGGTGATCATGCCCGTGGTCTCGAACGGAAACCCGAGGCCGAGCTGCATCAGGATCGGCATCAGGTAGTTCCACAGGCCGGCCGTGAACGAATAGATGGCGAAGAAGGCCAGCCCGACGAGGTAGCGCTTGCCGCCGAGCCGGTGGGTGTTCAGCCAGGGATCGGGACGCAGGTGCAGGCGGATGAAGGCCAGCACCATCAGCGCGGCGCCGGCCAGCGGCCAGGCCACCACGTCGAGTGCATCCGACGCCGTGTATAGCCGGAGATCGGCCAGGCCATGCACCAGTGCCAGTGCCCCGGCACCGAGCAGGATCACGGTGAGCCAGTCCATGGCGGCGAGCGTGTCGAGGTCAGGCGCGCGCGGCGGCGTCACGCGGTGCGGGTAGGTGACCGAGACCAGCAGCAGCGTGGCGGCCGAGGCGATGGCCTGCACCACGAAGATCGTGCGCCATCCGGCATCGAGCATCAGGACGGCCGTGACCCATGGGGCGGCAGCCAGCATGCCCAGCGCGCCGACCACAAAGGGCCACAGCAGGCGCGGGCGCTCGGTGGGCGTGGCGATGAGCTGGATCAGCGTGCGCGCTGCAGCAAACAGCCCGCCGGCGCCAAGTCCCTGTACGGCAAGCGCCAGCGAAAGCTGGGTAATGTTGTTCGAGGCGGCGCAAAGCAGGCTGCCGGCGATGGCGATCCACAGGCCGGCGATCGACACGCCGCGATAGCTGAGGTATTCGGCCAGCCGGCGCAACATCAGGTTGGCGACGATGGCGGCGGCGGCATAGGCGGTGAAGCACCAGAGAAATTCGTCGGGCGTGGCGTAGACACCCGCCCGGATCTGCACGGCGGCAGTGGCCAGGATGGCCGTGGCGACGAAGTCGACACCGGTGGCGCATCCCAGGGCCAGTCCCATCAGCGCCACGCCACCATGCGTGACGCGCGGCAGCGCACTCAGCGGGACGGCTGGCATGCGGTCGCGGCAGCGGGGCAATGCACGGGGCGGGCCGGTTTGACCGAAGCCTTGGCGCTGGCGTTTGCAGAGGCCGGCGGGAACACGCTGTAGTCATAGCGATCGGCAGCAAACGGGCTGGTGGCCGGGTCGTCGGCGGCATGGGCGGCGCCCCCGATGAGGCAGGTAGCAGCCAGCAGGACGCGGGCAGTGCGAACGAGTGTGGTTTTCATGACGATCTCCTGTGCCGTGCAGCAGGAAGGGTGGAGGGAAGCTTGAGCCTATGCGTGCGCGTGAAGCGGTCTTTTCGCGGTATGGACGCCGTTTTCGCAACCGCACGGACCTGTGCAGAGGGGCGCTGAAAGCACGCCGTAAGCCAAGCCGTACAAGGGAAAGCGGCGGTTTGCCGTTCTTTTCGTATCCGGCGGATTCACTATACGAAGGCATAGTGTTAATGGCTGTCCTGACTCGCTAACATGAGCGCCATGAGATTGAAGTGAGGTGCCAGCTTGGCTACGAAACAGGTCGTCGCGATTGTCGATGACGACGAATCCATCCGCACTGCCACTTCCCGACTGGTTCGATCGCTGGGGTGGGAAGTGCATACCTACCCGTGCGCCAAAGCGTTTCTTGCCGCCGATGCCACGTCCGTGACGTGCATCGTCTCGGACGTGCAGATGCCGGAGATGAGCGGGATCGAAATGCTGCGCCTGCTGAAGGCGCAGGGCAGTACCGTACCCGTGATCTTCATCACGGCTTTCTGTACCGAATCCATCCGGCGCGAGGCGCTGCGCGCCGGCGCTCTGGCCTTCCTCTGCAAGCCCGTGAATGGCGCCGAAATCCAGCGACACCTGGATGCCGTCGCCGCACATGCCGTGGGCGCCGATGCTTCCCAGCCGCCCCGCGCCTAGCGTGGCGGTCTTCCGATCTGCCTGACCAGCCTGAGCACGCGCCGCATGCCGGATTTCCTTCATTCCGCTTCACCGCTCCCGTTCGGTGCCTCCGTCGTGCCCGATCCGGCCGCCACCTTTCGCTGGATGCTGGTGCTGGCCGTGGTCATTGCGCTGGCGGTGTTTTCGTTCGATGCCTTTACGCACTACCAGGTGGCAGTGGCCGTGCTGTACGTGCTGGTGGTGCAACTGGTGGCGGTGTCGGGTTCGGCCAGGCTGACCGTGATCGCCAGCCTGGCGTGCGTGGTGTTGACGCTGGCGGCGTTCGTGCTGACGCATGAACCGGCCAGTACGATGGGCGCGCTGGGGCGCTGCCTGGTGAGCCTGCTGGCGATTGCCGCGGCCACGGCGCTGTCCATGCGGCACCTTCGCACGGACCGCCGCATGCGCGAGCAGATCGAACTGCTCAACTTGTCGCACGACGCCATCGTGATCTATGACATGCATGGCGTGGTCACGTTCTGGAACCGCGGCGCCGAGATACTGTATGGCTGGCCCGCCGACATGGCGGTTGGCACGGATTTCCACACCCTGACCGATTCGCGTTTTCCGCAGCCACACGATGTGGTCTACGAGATGCTGTCCCGCCAGGGCCGCTGGGAGGGCGAGGTGGAACGCCGCCATCGCGATGGACACGGCCTGATCGTGGCGAGCCGTATCGCGTTGTGGCGCGACAGCCAGGGGCGTGCCATCGCGTTGATGGCCACGAACAACGACATCACCGAAAGGCGCCGTGCGGAGATGGAGCTGGCGCGCAACGAAGCCTTTCTGGCCGACGCCCAGCGCCTGAGCAAGACCGGCAGTATCCAGCGGTTTCGCGATTCCACCGAGATGAACTGGTCGGACGAGGCATTCCGCATCCTCGGCTACGGCACGGAGGAAATCCCCCGTTTCGAACGTGTGTTGGCGCGCACGCATCCGGACGACATGGACGTTGTGAAGGGCATGGACGCCGCGATCCGCCGGGGCGAGCCCCACATCGACGGCAAGCACCGCCTGCTGATGCCCGACGGCGAGGTCAAGCACGTGCATTTCGTGGCGCGGATCAACGAACGGCCCGGCCAGCGGACGGAATACGTGGGCGCGGTCATGGACATCACGGCAGCCGTGGCCGCACAGGAGGCGCTGCAACGATCACTGACGGAGTTGGCACATGTGTCGAGACTGACTACACTTGGCGGGCTGGCGACAACGATGGCCCACGAAGTGACGCAGCCGATTGCGGCCATCGTGACGTGCGGGGATTCGGCGCTGCGGTGGATGGATCGGCCCGACCCCGACGTGCCGGAAGCCAGGCAATCCGTGGAGCAGATGATCCGCGACGCGCAGCGGGCGTCCGAGATCATCAAGCAGATTCGCGGCATGGCGCAGAAGCGTGAGCCGCAATGGGCGGCGGTACAGGTCAACGCGCTCGTGCGCGAAGCCCTGTCGCTGCTGGCGCGCGAGTGTGCCACGCATCAGGTGCAGCTCGATGTACAGTTGCCGGAGGAGGCGTGGGTCGTTCCGGGCGATCCGGTGCAGTTGCAACAAGTCATGGTGAATCTGCTGGTCAACGCCATGCAGGCCATGTCCGAAGCGGGCAGCGAACGGCGCGTGCTGCGGGTGAGTACCTTGCTGGCCGATGCATCGCATGTCCGGATCGTGGTCAGCGACACCGGCCCAGGGTTTGCGGACGGCGATGCCGAGCGCATTTTCCGGGCTTTTCATACAACAAAAAAAGACGGGGTGGGCATGGGGTTGTCGATATGCAGGTCCATCGTGGAAGCGCATGGCGGCCAGATCTGGGCCACCTCGGGCAATCCCGGGGCCAGCTTCCATGTGGAACTGCCGCTCCGGAGGGAAGGGGAATCATGAATTCAGCAGTCTCAACCGATAACGGGCCCTCCATGGTCTACGTGGTCGATGACGACGAGTCGATGCGCAAGGCCGTGATGATGCTGCTGCGCTCCGTCGGCTACCAGGTGGAGGCCTACGCATCGGCTACGGACTTCCTGGCCGCGCCCATGCAGGACGTGCCCAGCTGCCTGATTCTCGACGTGCGCCTCAAGGGCCAGAGCGGCCTGGCCGTGCAGGAACAGTTCGCCGCCAGCAAGATGCAGATTCCGATCATCTTCATGACCGCGCACGGCGATATCGCGATGTCGGTCAAGGCCATGAAGGCCGGCGCCATGGATTTCCTCGCCAAGCCCTTCCGCGACCAGGACATGCTCGACGCCGTGGAAAGCGCCCTGGCCCGCGATGCAGCCCGACGCGAGCTGGACCGCACCGAATCGGACCTCCGCGTGCGCTACGCCGAACTGACGCCACGCGAGAAGGAAGTCATGGGCTACGTGGCCCGCGGCCTGCTGAACAAGCAGATCGCCGCCGAACTGGACCTCAGCGAGATCACCGTCAAGATCCACCGCGCACAAGGCATGAAGAAAATGGGCGCCAGGTCGCTCGCGGATTTCGTGCTGAAGGCGGAAGCGCTGGGGATTGTGGAATCGGCGACGAATGGGGGAAAGTAAGGCGGATTCCGCCATTGTTTTTACTCTCCTCTCCCGCAAGCGGGAGAGGGGAGCGCATAGCGACAGGTAGCAGCAACACAAAAAAAAAGCCACCCCGCAGGGTGGCTTTTGTCCTTCAAATCCACACCAGACCGATCAGCCCTTCAGCACCACGCCAATCGCATTGGCTACCACGCCGACATTGCTATCGTTCAACCCGGCCACGCACATGCGGCCCGAGCGCAGGATGTAGACGCCGTGCTCGTTGCGCAGGCGATCGACTTGCTCGGCCGAGAGCCCCGTGTACGTGAACATGCCGCGCTGCTTCACGTAGCGCGACAGCTTCTCGCCGCTCACATGTTCGCGCAGTTGATCGTGGATGGCCTGACGCATGCGGGCGATGCGCTGGCACATCGCGGCCAGTTCTTCTTCCCAGCTCTTGCGCAGTGCCGGGGTGGTCAGCACACGCGCCACCACGCGGGCGCCGTGCGTCGGCGGGTTGCTGTAGTTGGCGCGCACGGCGCCGGTCAACTGACCCAGCACGCGGCTGGCTTCGTCGGCGCTCTGGCAGATCACGCTCAGGCCGCCGCAGCGCTCGCCGTACAGCGAGAAATTCTTGGAGAACGAGTTCGCCACCAGTGCCGGCACGTTCTGGCGAGCCAGTTCACGCACGGCGAAGGCATCGTCATCGAGCCCCGTGCCGAAGCCCTGGTAGGCCATGTCGACGAACGGCAGCAGCTTGCGCGCCTTCAGTACGCCGATCACCTGGCGCCACTGGTCTTCGTTCAGATCCACGCCGGTCGGGTTGTGGCAGCAGGCATGCAGCAGTACCACGTCGCCCTGCGGAATGGCTTCGATAGCCGCGAGCATCGCGTCGAACTTCAGGCCGCCGGTTTCAGCGTCGTAGTACGGATAGCTTTCCACTTTGAACCCGGCGCGCTCGAAGACCACGCGATGGTTCTCCCAGCTCGGGTCGCTGATCCACATCTTGGCCGTGGGGAAGTAGCGGCGCAGGAAATCGGCACCCACGCGCAGCGCGCCCGAGCCACCCAGCGTCTGCAGCGTGGCGATGCGGCCTTCGGCGCGCGCGGCGCTGTCTTCGCCAAACACCAGCGCCTGCACGGCTTGGCGGTATGCGGCCATGCCAGCCATCGGCAGGTAAGGGCGCGGACCCATGTCGGCCAGCAGTGCGGCTTCGGCTTCGGCCACGGCCTGCATCACGGGCAGGCGGCCTTGATCGTCGAAGTAGATGCCGATGCTGAGGTTGACCTTGCTGGTGCGCGGATCTTGCTGGAAATCTTCGTTCAGCGAGAGGATGGGGTCGCCGGGGAATGACTCGATGTGTTCGAACATGGGAGGCTTCTTCTGGTTCAGGGGGCGGGCGGCTTCGATGCGATGCCGCCCGCGCCGGATCACTGGATCTGGGCGCTGGCGACGGGCAGGGCCGCGCCGGCGTTCTTTTGCCGGAGGCGATAGCTTACGCCAAGTACGGCCAGCCAGACAGGGATCAGATACACAGACAGGCGCAGGCCCGGCGTCATGAACATCACCACCAGGATGCCGGCCAGGAACGCCAGCGTCAGGTAGTTGGTCAGCGGATAGCCGAGGCTGCGGAACGACGTGGTCTCGCCAGCCTTGCGCTTGGCGCGGCGGAACATCAGGTGAATGATGCTGATCATCGCCCAGTTGATGATGAGTGCCGATACCACCAGACCCATCAGCAGCTCGAATGCTTCGCCGGGCATCAGGTAGTTGACCAGTACGCAGAAACCGGTGGCAATGGCGGACACAGCCAGTGCAGCCAGCGGAATGCCGCGACGGTTTACTTTCAGCAGGGCGCGCGGGGCGTTGCCCTGTTGCGCCAGGCCCAGCAGCATGCGGCTGTTGCAGTAGACGCCACTGTTATAGACCGACAGTGCAGCGGTGAGCACCACCACGTTCAGCACGGTTGCCACGATATCGCTGTTCAGCGCGTGGAAGATCAGCACGAACGGGCTGCCGCCGGTGACCACCTTCTGCCACGGATAGAGCGACAGCAGCACGGCCAGTGCACCCACGTAGAAAATCAGGATGCGATAGATCACCTGGTTGGTGGCCTTGGGAATGCTCTGGCTCGGGTTGTCGGCCTCGGCGGCGGTAATGCCCACCAGTTCGAGTCCGCCGAAGGAGAACATGATCACGGCCATCGCCATCACCATGCCGCCCAGTCCATTGGGGAAGAAGCCGTTGTGCTGCCACAGGTTGGCCACGCCGGCTTCAGGACCCGCACCGCCGGTAGCCAGCAGGTAGGCGCCGAAGACGATCATGCCCACGATGGCCACGACCTTGATGATCGAGAACCAGAATTCCATCTCGCCGAACGATTTCACGCTGGCAAGGTTGATGGCGTTGATGATCACGAAGAAGCCCAGCGCCGAGACCCATGTGGGGACATCGGGCCACCAGTACTGGACATAGAGGCCCACGGCGGACAGTTCGGCCATGCTGACCAGGATGTAGAGCACCCAGTAGTTCCAGCCAGACATGAAGCCGGCGAAGTGGCCGCAGTACTTGTTGGCGAAGTGGCTGAACGATCCGGCCACGGGTTCATCGACGACCATCTCGCCCAGCTGGCGCATGATGAAGAAGGCGACGATGCCGGCGAGGGCGTAGCCGAGCAGGACAGAAGGGCCTGCAAGCTTGATGGCGGGGCCGATGCCCAGGAACAGGCCGGTGCCGATGGCGCCACCGAGCGCAATCAATTGGATGTGGCGATTCTTCAGGCCACGCTGGAGCGTGCCCTGGCTGTCGGTTGCATGCATGGAGTTGTCTTTCCTCTACCCATTCTTGTGGAATGGCGCGCGCCTCTATCAACGGGCGCTTGAAAAAAACGCCGACGCGGGTAGCGCCGGCGCGCAGGGGTCCGCGCCGGCAGCCCGAGAGGATACCGGTACACGGTTGGAAAAGCAGGGGTTTAGGGCGACCCGGACGGGAATCCGGGCGCCGGCGTCACACTTTCAGCGTGCCGCGTTCGATCTGGTCGCGTTCGAGTGACTCGAACAGCGCCTTGAAGTTGCCTTCGCCGAAGCCATCGTCACCGGCGCGCTGGATGAACTCGAAGAACACGGGACCGAGCACACCTTTCGAGAAAATCTGCAGCAGCAGACGGGGCTTGCCGTTCTCGGTGGTGCCATCCACCAGGATGCCGCGCGCCTTGAGTTGATCCACCGGTTGGTTGTGGCCGGGCAGGCGGGTGTCCAGTGCCTCGTAGTAGTAGTCGTTCGGCGCGGTCATCAGTTCCACGCCCGACAGTTGCAGGCTGTCGATGACTTCGATCAGGTCGTCCACCAGGAAGGCGATGTGCTGGATGCCTTCGCCATTGAACGCCATCAGGAATTCTTCGATCTGGCCGGCACCCTTCGACGATTCCTCGTTCAGCGGAATGCGGATCATGCCGTCCGGCGCGGTCATCGCCTTGGAGGTCAGGCCGGTGTACTCGCCCTGGATGTCGAAGTAGCGGATCTCGCGGAAGTTGAACAGGCGTTCGTAGAAGTTCGCCCAGTACGCCATGCGGCCACGGTAGACGTTGTGCGTCAGGTGATCCACGAGCTTGAGGCCGTGACCCTTTGGACGACGGTCCACACCTTCGATGAATTCGAAGTCGATGTCATAGATCGACTTGCCATCTTCGAAACGGTCGATCAGGTACAGCGGCGCACCACCAATGCCCTTGATGGCAGGCAGACGCAGTTCCATCGGACCCGTGGCGATCTCGATCGGCTGGGCGCCCAGCATCAGCGCGCGGTTGTACGCCTTGTGCGAATCCTTCACACGGAAGGCCATGCCGCAGGCGCTCGGGCCGTGCTCGGCGGCGAAATAGGCCGCTTCGCTGTGCGGCTCGTTGTTGACGATGAAGTTGATGTCGCCCTGGCGGAACAGCAGCACGTCCTTGGAACGGTGGCGGGCCACGAGGGTGAAGCCCATCTTTTCGAACAACGGCTCCAGCACGTTAGGCGTGGGCGAGGCGAATTCGACGAACTCGAAGCCTTGCAGTTGCATCGGGTTTTCAAAGAGATCGGCCATGGTCGGTGCGCTCGGGGGCGAGTGTGGGGTGAAATCGTAGTAAAGCCAGGCGGCTTTCTCAGGTGCTTTGGGCGACGCTTGCGGCGCGCTGCAACGTGGAGAAATTGTAGAACTCGCCGCGCTAAATAGGATTTCGTAAAGGCCGCAGGGAAACCCTTGGATGTGAGATAAAATTTCGCCGCACTCACTCCTCAGGAAATGAAAATGCAGCAAAACGACCTCGACCGCACCGACCGGCGCTTGCTTGGCATGCTGCAGGAACATGGCCGTGTGTCCAATCTGGAACTGGCCGAGGCGATCAACCTGTCGCCGGCCCAGACATTGCGACGTCATCGCCGCCTGGAGGAAAGCGGCATCATCAAGCGCTACGAGGCCCGGCTCGATAGCGCGGCGCTGGGGTTTGGCGTGACAGCGTTCATCCACGTGACGATGGAGCGCGGCCATATTCGCGACCTGTCCAAGTTCAAGGGACTGGTGGCGGAGCTCGCGCAGATCCAGGAGTGTTTCTCCGTGACCGGCGATATCGACTACGTGCTGAAGGTGGTAGCGAAGGATCTGAAGTCGCTGTCAGACTTTTTGCTCGATACGTTGATGCGCATCCCCGGCGTGAGCGGCGTGAAGTCGAGCGTGTGCCTCGACGAAATCAAATGCACGAGTGCGATGCCGCTGGATATCTAGCCGAGTTTCGCCATGGCATCGGCGATGTCACTGGCCGACTCCGGGCGCACAAGCCGCGCCACTTCCTGACCATCGCGCATGAAGATGAGCGTAGGCCAGAGCTTCACGCGGAACGAGCGGCCCAGCGGACGTCCACTGCCATCTTCCACCTTGATGTGATCAAGGTCGGCATGCTCGCGGAACGCGGTTTCGATCAGCGGCTGCGCGCGTTGGCAGAAACCGCACCACGGCGTGCCGAATTCAATGACGAGCGAACCGGGACGGGAATCGATGTCGGCACGCTTGGGTTCGGTGGCGGCGAAGGTGGTGGTCATGGGCATGGGGTGGGTCCTTGGGTGTTTGGGGGCATTTTGCCAGTGGTGGCGAAAACACGTATCGCTCCCGCACGGTTTGTTCCCCTCTCCCGCTTGCGGGAGAGGGGCTAGGGGTGAGGGCCGGCGTCTCAAGCGCGAACAACGCTTCGACATAGCGACGCCCCGCCCTCACCCCCACCCCTCTCCCGCCGGGGCGGGAGAGGGGAGCGCATAGCTTCGGGTGTCAGAACCTGCATGCCGTTGCAAGTTCGGCCCCGCCGAAATCTCCCACCACCCCGGCAGCAATTCCTTCACCTCCGACCTCCCATACCGATCGTCGATCAGCCACACGACCCCGCGATCCTCCTGCGTGCGAATCACCCGCCCCGCGGCCTGCACCACCTTGCGCAGCCCCGGATACAGATACGCGTAGTCATATCCCTGCCCGAACGCTTTCTCCATCCGATCACGCAATTGCTCGTTAATCGGGTTCACCTGCGGCAAGCCCAGCGTCGCCACGAACGCGCCAATCAGGCGGTCGCCGGGCAAGTCCACGCCTTCGGAAAACACGCCGCCCAACACCGCAAAGCCGATGCCTCGGCCACCCGCCACAAATGCATCCAGAAAAGCCGACTGGCCGGCCTCGTTCATGCCGCGTGCCTGAGCCCAGGTCGGAATATCCGGATGACCTTCCGCCAGCAGAGCCGCCGCCTGCTGCAGATAGTCGTGGCTGCTGAAGAACGCCAGGTAGTTGCCGGGCCGCTGCGCAAACTGCGCGGCCATCAACGCGACAATGGCAGGCAATGACCGTTGCCGCTGTGCATAACGCGTGGAGATATGCCGCGCCACATGCACGTCCAACTGCTCCGCACGAAACGGCGATGGCACCTCGACCCACACCGCGCTATCCGGCAGGCCCAGCAGATTCCCGTAGTAATCAGCGGGTTGCAGCGTGGCCGAGAACAACGTGGTGGAGTGCGCCGCGCCAAAACGCGTGGCGAGGTAGGGCGCGGGCAACAGGTTACGCACGCATAGCGATGCATCCACCCCTGCACGCAGACGCGGTGTGCGCGTGATATCGAACAGCGAATGCTTGCCGCCGTACTCGGTCAGTTGCTCGGCCAGACGCAGGAAGTGCATGGCATCGAAATAGAAGCGCTCAAGCAGGGCATCATGCCGCTGCGGATGCTCGCTCATGTCGTCGATGATCGCCGTGCAAAGCTGCACCAGCGCCTCGACGAACGCTGCGGGCTCCTCGTCGCGTGTCTCGTACTCGGCCTCGCTGGATTTCGCCAGCGCATTCCATTGCCGATACACGCGATCCATCGGCTTCTTCAGCACCGCCGGTGCGGACAGTCGCACGCCACGAAACGCCGCATGATCCAGCGTGGATGTGTACATCGCGCGCCCACGATCCACGAGGTTGTGCGCTTCATCCACCAGCACGCTCACGCGCCATTCGTTCATCACCGTCAGCGCGAACAGCAGTGCGCTGCGATCGAAATAGTAGTTGTAGTCCGCCACCACCAGATCGCTCCAGCGAATCATTTCCTGGGCGAGGTAGTACGGACACACCTGATGCGCGCGTGCAATGTCGCGCGTGGTCTGACGATCGAGCAACGGCGCGTGACTCGCCGCTTCGCGTGCGGCGGGCAGCCGATCGTAGAACCCCTGCGCCAGCGGACACGATTCCCCATGGCAGGCGAGATCGGGATGCTCGCAAGTCTTGTCGCGCGCCGTCAGTTCCAGCACACGCAGCGGAGTATCGGTAGCGTTGCGGCGCAATTGCGCCGTAGCGTGCAAAGCCACCGCGCGACCGGTAGAACGTGCCGAAAGAAAGAATAGCTTGTCGATGCGCTGCGTCGGCATGGCCTTGAGCGCCGGGAACACGGTGCCGATGGACTTGCCGATGCCAGTGGGCGCCTGTGCCAGCAGCGTGCGCGCGGAGACGTTGGCCTTGTAGACCGATTCGGCCAGCAGCCGCTGCCCTTCGCGAAACGTGCCATGCGGAAACGCCAGCGCCTGCAACCCCGTATCGCGCGCACTGCGATGCGCGAGTTCGCGTTCGGCCCAGACCTTGAAGCGCCGGCAGCTATCCTCGAAAAATTCGCGCAACGTGGCCGCATCGAATCGCGCCTTCAGCATGCGCTCGCGCTGGCTCACGATGTCGAAATAGACCAGCGCCACTTCGATCTTTTCGAGATTGCGCGATTCACACAGCAGCCAGCCGTAGATCTTGGCCTGCGCCCAGTGCAGCGCCTGATGATTCTCCGGGATCTCGATCTTCTCGCCGCGCACCGTCTTGATTTCCTCCACGCGATTGGCCACCGGATCGTAGCCATCGGCGCGGCCCCGCACGCGCAAGCCTTCAAACTCGCCCGCCAGCGATACCTCGGACTCATAGCCCGAGCCGCGCCGGCTCGTGACCACGCCATGTCCGGCCACGCCTTCCTGTGAGGTGGGCGAGGGTGTGAAACGCAAGTCGAGATCGCCCGCCTTGGCCGTGAATTCGCATAACGTGCGCACGGCTACCGTATACCGGGGCGTTTCGATGACAGGAGTGGGGGAGGTGTCGGACAAGGCGCAAATCGCCGAAGGATCGAAGGACTGTATGAATATACAGTGATCGGACACCGACAGGAAATCTTCACGCGGGAATTTATGATGAACACCACGTTCGACTGGACTGGAGCCCCGCCGATGACTTCGATGAAGATCGCCACGTTCAACATCAACGGTGTGCGCACGCGCCTGGCCGCGTTGCTCAAATGGCTGGAGCGCGAGAAGCCCGACGTGGCCTGCCTGCAGGAACTCAAGACCGTGGACGAAGGCTTCCCCATCGACGAGATCCGCGCGGCCGGTTATGGCGCGATCTGGCATGGGCAGAAATCGTGGAATGGCGTGGCGATCCTGGCGCGTGGCGTTGATCCTGTGGAGGTACGGCGGGGTTTGCCGGGTGGCGAGGGTGGCGCTGATCCCGATACCCAGAGCCGCTATCTCGAAGCCGCCATCGAAGGCGTGCTGGTGGCCTGCCTCTACTTGCCCAACGGCAACCCGCAGCCCGGTCCCAAGTTCGACTACAAGCTGGCGTGGTTCGAGCGATTGATCGCCCATGCGCAGACGCTGTACGACAGCGGCCATCCAGTAGTGATCGCCGGGGATTTCAACGTCGTGCCGACCGATGACGATATCTACAACACGCGCTCGTGGCTCAAGGACGCGCTGCTGCAACCCGAGAGCCGAGAGTGCTATCGGCGTCTGCTGGCACAAGGATGGGTCGATGCGCTGCGCACGCAGCATCCGGACGAGCGCATCTACACCTTCTGGGACTACTTCCGCCAGCACTGGCAAACCAACTCAGGGCTGCGTATCGACCACCTGCTGCTGGGGCCGGGTGTGCAACTGCACGATGCAGGCGTGGACCGATGGGTGCGCGGCGAAGAAAAGGCGAGCGATCATGCACCGACGTGGGTGGTGATCGATACCGGCAGGGGCGTGGCAAAGAAGGTCGCAGCAAAGAAGGTCGCAGCAAAGAAGGTCGCAGCAAAGAAGGTTGCCGCAAAGAAGGTCGCTACCAAACAGGCCGCACCAAAAAAAACCGCCGGGAAAATCCCGGCGTCGGAGAAAACAGGGACGTCCACCGCGAGAGCGGGACGGCGGACGTCGGGCACCTGAACCTGACTACGGGTCAGGGGCCACAGAAATTGTTCAATCGGCCACTAATCGACCTTTCAGGCCGGCACAGCCTCGAATGCCTCGCGTGCCTCATGTGCGCGCACTTCATGCATCGAGCCACCCACGGCGCCCATCAGCATGTCTGCCGCGGCATCCAGCCGATCGGTCGAACCCGACATCCGCGCCGTGATGATCCCGTTCTGGATCGCGCCATACAGCACACTGGCCAATGCCATCGGCGGCACCGGATACGGCTCGCCACGTTCAATCTCGGCGCGGCGCAGCAGGCGGGCAATCCATTCCTCGTGCATGCGGTAGTGCGCCTGCAGCGGGATGCGGATGGCATCGGGCAACGCCAGCACTTCGGCGGACAGCATGCCAGCCAGGCAGATCTGGTTCAGCTCGATGTCGTTGCGCAGCGGGCGGATGTACTGCCACGCCTGCTCACAGAGCGACAGTGCCGGGTCGATGGCGGACAGTCGGGCCTGCGAACGTTCGCGGTACAGCTTCACCACTTCCTGCACCAGATCGTCCTTGGCGGGAAAGTGGTAATGAATACTCGACGTCTTCACACCCACCAGTTCCGCCAGGTCGCGATAGCTGAATCCGTTGTAACCGCGTTGCCGGATCAGCACGGAGGCATGCTCGAGCAACTGGTCGCGCACGGACTGCGCGGCTTGCGTGGATTGCGTTTTCATGACATCTGTCCTTGGCCTCGTGAGCCGCGGACCCTCCAGTTTCGCCGCTGTCCTCGTGGCTAAATGGACAACGACTGCGCGACGAGTGAATACAACGCTCCGGTCCCGAAGCACAGCAACACCCATCCGCCCACGATCAGGGCGCCGTCACGCAAGTTCATGATGGAAACTCCGTATGTCTGGCCCGGTGGCCGCCCTGGTTACTGCGCAGGAGGGCGGCCGCCGGTGCGGGGTCAGGCCAGCGCGCCGTCGGTGTAGACGTCAACGCTGCGTTGCGGTTCGGAAGAGACGCCAGTGCGATCCAGGCCGGCGACGGTGCGGGCACCACCGCTGTACGGGTCGAACGGAGCAGCCTTGGCACCGTCGGTGTACGGGTCGAAGGTGCGCGACGGTTCAGCCGAGACACCGGTCCGGTCCAGGCCGGCCACGGTGCGGGCACCATCGGTGTACGGGTCGAACTTGCCGATCTTTGCGCCATCGGTGTACGGGTCAGCCTTGCCAACGCGTGCGCCTTCGGTGAACGAATCGAACTTGCCGGTGCGTGCGCCATCGGTGAAGGCGCTGCGGCTGTCTTGTACGCGATAGCTGTAACCGTAGACTTCGCCAGCCTTCTGGGCGGCGGGGGCGGCTTGCGCAGCGCCTGCAACGAAAGCGGCGGCGAGGGCGGCGGCGGTGATCAGGGTCTTGGTGGCGGTCATGATGCTCTCCTGGCTTTGGCCCGACGCTCCGGTTTGTGTGGAGGCTCGTCGCGGCCGATTTCTGTGTGGCAATCCGTCGGTCCCTGCTAACTGCTATCTACTGCTAGATAGAGAAGCGTTCCTAAAAAAAGACCGGCTCCCGGTACTGACAACAAACAACCTGTATTGCGTGGCGCGTCGCGCTTTTGGCTTTTTTGCTACCGCAGTGCGTCGTCCATGGCTCTAATATTATCTACTACTAGATAGATACGCAAGGAGAATTTGGAGAAATTCCGATGTACAAGGTGGAGGAAGCGCTCTAGATCGGCCGGATATTGGCTCGATCAGAGCGCTAACTTGCTGAAACTAAAGAAAAAACGATGGAGCAGGGTTGCGGGGCTTTACTTCGCAAACACCTGGCTCAGGTCGCCGAACGCCTTGAATTCCAGTGCATTGCCCGACGGATCGAGGAAGAACATCGTTGCCTGCTCGCCCACTTGTCCCTTGAAGCGCACATGCGGTTCGATCACGAACTTCGTGCCGGCAGCGCGCAGCTTTTCGGCTAGTTGCTCCCACTGCGTCATCGACAGGATCGCGCCGAAATGCCGCACCGGAACGTTGTCGCCATCCACGGCGCTGGTGGCGCGATGGCCGCACTCGTCGGGCGAGAGATGCGCCACGACCTGATGACCGTAGAAATCGAAATCGACCCAGGCATCGGAACTGCGGCCTTCCGGACAGCCAAGCAGATCGCCGTAGAACTGGCGCGCGGCCGCAAGGTCGTGAACGGGAAAGGCGAGGTGGAACAGGGGCATGGCGCTCATGGCGTGGTCTCTTGTATGGGGTACGGGTTGGGTGTCGTTGATTGTAATCAGCAAGACTCGTAATATGAAACGAATCATTTCTTGGCTGAGTATCGAAAATCTCGATGCTTGGTTTCGACCGTGTTCCGCAGTTCTTTCATCCCTTCCTCCCCGTGATCCGCTATTTCAAGACCTTTCTCACTGCCGCCGAGACCAGTTCGTTTTCCGCAGCGGGTGCGCGTCTGGGCCTGACCCAATCGGCGGTAAGCACGCAGATCCGCCGGTTGGAGGAGGATCTCGGCTGCACGTTGTTCGACCGGTCGGGTAAATCGGTGACGCTGAGCGAGGAGGGGCGGCAGAGGCTGCCGGAGGTGGCCCGTCTGGTATCGATCTACGAATCGATGAAGGGCGCGCGCTCGCAACAGGACCTGGCGCCGCTGGATCTGGGCGCGGTATCCACGGTGCAGTCCACGTTGTTGCCGCGTGCGATGCAGCGCTTCCGCATGGCGCATCCCGATACGCACGTGAACATCGTGCCGGGCATGTCCACGCAACTGCTCACGCAGGTGGATGCGCGCGAACTCGACATCGCGGTGCTGGTCAAGCCACGCCTGGGCATTCCGCAGGAATTGAAGTGGGTGACGCTGATTCAGGAACCGTTCGTCGCCGTGGCGCCAATGGGAACAACCGGCGATTTGAAGACGGTGCTGGAGACCGTGCCGTTCATCCGCTACAACCGTCACTCCACGGGTGGCCAACTGGTGGACCGCTATCTGAAGCGCCACCGCTACTGGGTGCGCGAGGGCATGGAACTGGACGAACCCGCCGTGATCCTGCAGATGGTGGCCGAGGGGTTGGGCTGCGCAATCATTCCTTCGGCGCTGGTGCCGTTGCGGCAGACGCCTGGCATCGTCGAGATCGCGATGCCGGGCGCGCCGCTGGTGCGGGAGATCGGGGTGCTGGTGCGGCAGTCGGCGCTTAAACGCGCACCTGCTGCCGCACTGATCGACGCGTTCGTGGCGGTGAGCGCCGAACGCTAGCGATGGATCACGCCTGGGCCGGTTGCGGCGCAGGCTGCTGCGCGGGCCGGCGCACCATCAGCGCCAGCAGTGCGGCCAGCAGACAAGCCGTGCCAGCAATGTAGAGCGCCGGGGAATAGGTGAGCCAGAACGTGCGCGACATCCCTGCACCAAAGGCCGCTGTTGCCGCGCCGATCTGGTGGGCGGCGAAGATCCAGCCAAAGACCATCGGCGCGCGCTCGCGGCCAAACGTGGTGGCCGCCAGCTTGATCGTTGGCGGCACCGTCGCGATCCAGTCGAGACCGTAGAACATCGCGAAGATCGACAGGCCGTAGAGCGTGAATTCCGAATGCGGCAGCCAGAACAGCGACAAGCCGCGCAGCCCGTAGTACCAGAACAGCAGCTTGCGGCTGTCGTAGCGATCCGAAAGCCAGCCGGAGAGGATGGTGCCGACGAAGTCGAACGCGCCCATCATGGCCAGTGCCGAGGCGGCGGGCACTGCGGACATGCCGTAGTCCGCGCACAGCGAGATGAAGTGCGTCTGGATCAGGCCGTTGGTCGAGAGGCCGCAGATGAAGAACGTACCGGCGAGAATCCAGAACGTCTGCGTGCGCGCAGCGTCGCGCAGCACCGTGAACGGTCCGCGCCACGAGAGCGGAGCAGCAGGGGCCGGCGCAGCGGGCACTGTGCCCGGCAGGTCGCCAAACGCCACCAGACCTACATCGGACGGACGGCTGCGCATGAAGCCGAACACGACGAAGGCCAGCGCAGCGCAGGCTACCAGCACCGGCAGCACGGCCACGCGCCATCCCATATGTTCGATGAGCCAGGCGGCCACGGGCAGGAAGGCCAGTTGTCCTGTTGCGGAGCTGGCTGTCAGCACGCCGATCACCAGCCCGCGCCGCGCGGTGAACCAGCGATTGGCCACTACGGCGGCCAGCACCAGTGCGGTGAGTCCCGAACCTACGCCGAGCATCAGGCCCCACGCCACAAACAGTTGCCAGAGTTCCGTGGAGACTGTTGCCAGCGCCATGCCGCCCGCGATCAGTGCGAGCGCGGCACACACCACGTTGCGCACGCCGAAGCGCTCCATCAGGATGGCCGAGAACGGTGCCATGATGCCGAACAACGCAAAGCGGAACGCCAGGATCGAGGAGACCTTGTCCGTGCTCCACCCCATCTCGGTACTCATGGGTTTCAGGAAGGCGCCGGGCAGACCGAGCGCGGCGGAGGTAGTGAGCATCACGCAGAACGTGATGGCGGCGACGATCCACGCGTAGTGGATACCGCGCCGGTCCAGCTGGCGGGAGAAGGCTTGCGCGAACATGGGGCGTTATCTGAGAAGTGGGAGGTGAAAAATCAGGCGACGGTGTTGTGGGAAGGGACATCGGTCAGCCAACGGCGTGCGGCATCGAGGATGTCGTCGGAAATCGCATGGCCAGCCGTGGCACGCGCCAGCGTGATCGCACCCACCAGCGTCGCCATCTGTACGAGCGCCATGCGATCGGCTTCGGGGCCGGGGTGTTCTGCCGTCGTCTTCCACGTATCGAGCAATTGGCCGATGCCATCGACATAGGCCTCGTGCACGGGCTTGCCCGCCGGTTCGCGCGCGACATCGATGGCGAGTGCGGAGGCGGGACAGCCGTGTCCAGCCGCATCGCGATGCGCTTCGCTGAGGTAGCGGCTCACCAGTTCATGCCGTGCGGTGGCCGAATCGCTCGCCTGCGCCACGGTTTCCTGCCAGCGCGCATTCGCATCTGTGAACGCGCGCGCACATCCTACGGCTGCGAGTTCATCCTTCGACGCAAAGTGTCCATAGAAGCCGCCATGCGTGAGTCCGGCTTCGGCCATGACCTGCGCCACCGATACGCCATGCAGGCCGTGCTGCCTGAATAATCGGGCCGATGCCTTCTCGATGGCTGTCCTATGCTGTTCTGCGACGACTCGTGATGCGCGCGCCATGTTGACTCCCTGCTCCGTGCGATCCGCAAAATTGACCTTGACCGCAGTTTAGATGACAACCATAATTTAAGCAATAAATGACGGTCATCATGTATAAGGCGATCGGCATTCATGTTGTGGCTGTACGACTTCCATCACTCTCGAGGAAAACCTGTCATGTTCAAACTGTTCGATATGTCCGGCCGCGTGGCCGTTGTCACTGGCTCAACCAAAGGCATGGGCCTCGAAATGGCGCGCGCACTGGGGCAAGCCGGCGCTCGCGTGGTGGTGTCGGGGCGCGATGCCGCGGTCTCTGCGCAGGTGGCGGCGCGGCTGGGCGAGGAAGGTATCGACGCCACAGGCATTGCGTGCGATATCGTCGACACCGACAGCGTGCGCGCCTTTGCGAAAGACGTGCTCGCGAAGTTCGGCCGGGTGGATGCGCTGGTGCTCAACGCTGCCGGCTCCGCGGCTGTCGGCTCGATGCTCGATCAGGGGCCGGAAGCCTTCGATGAAGTGATGGCCGGTAACGTGCGCGGCAATCTCGTGCTCGTGAACGCGCTGGCGCCACAGATGATCGAGCGGCGCGATGGCTCGATCCTGTTCATGTCGAGCATTGCCGCCCGACGTGGCTCGGCCATGCTGGCGCTGTACAGCATCTCGAAGGGTGCGACGGATCTGGCCATGCGCAATCTCGCGCAGACGCTCGGGCCGTACAACATCAACGTGAACAGCATCAACCCGGGGCCGGTTCGCACGGACTTTTCGCGCGACGCGCTGTGGGGCGACCCCGAGCGCGAAAAGATGCTGTCCGCAGGGATTCCGTTGCGACGCATTGCCGAAGCCAGCGATGTAGCGGGCCTTGCAGTACTGCTGGCCTCGCCGGCAGGACGCTATATCTCCGGGCAGACGATTGGCGTGGATGGTGGCGCCACGGCCTGAGGCACGGGTGGAAACTCGCGTGAAAGCTCGCGCGAAAAACGTGCGCGGCGCACCGTCATCGTGCGCCGTTCGCACTGCCTTTGTGCGGCATGAAAAATAACGGGAAATAGCCAGGAAAACCGCTTTATTTCTGCGGATTGGCGTCGATACAGCGAGCATTGGGACCTATCACCAGACTCGCAAAAAAAGACACCTCTCCAAAGGACCATCGTGGCCGCTTTCCTGACTCCTGCCGTACGGTTGATGGCACGCCTGACCATCACGCGCAAGCTGGTGCTGTTGTCCGTGCTGTTCCTGATTCCACTGTGCGGCGCACTGTTCGCCGTGATGCAGCAGTCCGTGCAGTCGATGCGCGATACGCGTAATGAAGTACTCGGATTGAAGCTCGTCTCGCAGGCACTCGATTTCATGCGCGAGACGCAGGTGCGTCGTGGCGCGGCCAATGGCGTGCTGCTCGGCAACACCAGCTTCAAGGCTACGTTCGATGCTGCCGATGGCAAGGCCGCGCAGCATCTTTCCGCGCTGCTCGCCGACGCATCAACAGTGACCGCGTTCGACGTGGTGCCCGATGCGAAGAAGCTCGACGAGGCATGGCAGCAGATCCGCAAGCTCGGACTCGATACGCCTGCCGGTCCGCTGTTCGAGCGCCATACCACGCTGGTCAAGCACACGCGGCTGTTTATCGGTGACGTGGCCGACCACTCGACACTCGCGCTCGATCCGGAGGCAGGCTCCTATTACCTGATCAACCTCATGGTGGGCCCGATGCCCAAGCTGGCGGAGTTGGGTGCGCTGGCGCGCGGGCGTGGCGCGGGCATCATCGCGCAAGGTGGCTACTCCGATGCCGCGCAGCAGGCCGAATTGGCTGCGCTGGCCGAACAGATCCAGGATGGACTGGAGACCGTGCGCCGCGACATCGCGCGCGTGCTGGTCGACACGCCCGCCTATCGTGGCCGCGTGGAGGCTGCGGGCAAGCAACTGGCGGCGATGGACAACTTCTATCGCACGCTCAAAGTGAACATGCTGGGGTCGAGCGGAATCAACATCGATGCCAAGACGTATTTCGCAGAAGGTACGGCCGCCATCGATGCCGTCTCGGCGGTCAATCGGGAATTCACGTCACTGGCCGGCGAGATGCTCGAAGAACGGATCGCCGCGCACAAGCGAAAGTTGGCGGCATTGATCGTGGTGGCGGCGATGACCGTGGGCGGCGCGCTGTACCTGTTCGCCGGTTTCAGCCGAGGCATGCGCGACGACGTGCATGACGTGGCGCATCTGGTGGCCCGTATTCACGATGGCGACCTGAGCGTGCATATCGATGCGCACGGGCGCGATGAATTCAGCGATGTGAAGCGGCACCTGATGGCACTGGTGGCGTCGTGGCGCGGCCTCATCGGTGAGACGAAAGAAGGCGCCGAGAACGTGCTGGTGGCAGCCGAACAGATTGCACAAGGCAATACGGACTTGTCGCAGCGCACCGAGGAACAGGCATCGTCGCTGGAGCAGACGGCGGCGAGCATGGAGGAGCTGACCTCGATCGTGCAGCAGAACGCGGGCAATGCTACGGAAGCCATGGCACTGGCGGGCGATGCCGTGCGCATTGCAACAGAAGGCGGGCACGCCGTGTCCCGCATGCAGGAGACCATGACGGACATCGAGACCGATTCGCGCCGCATCGTCGACATCATCGCGGTCATCGACAGCATTGCTTTCCAGACCAATATCCTGGCGTTGAATGCTGCTGTGGAAGCCGCGCGCGCAGGGGAAGCGGGGCGGGGCTTTGCCGTGGTGGCGGGGGAAGTGCGCACGCTGGCGCAACGCGCGGCGAACTCGGCGAAAGAGATTCGTTTGCTGATCTCGCAGTCAGCGGATCGCATAGCAAGTGGCACGGCACTGGCCATCGATGCGGCTTCCACCATCGGCAACGTGGTAACGGCGGTGCAGCGCGTGACATCGGTGATGGACGACATCAGCCGCGCCTCGCACGAGCAAAGCAGCGGCATCGCACAGGTCAATCAGGCGGTGACGCAGATGGATCAGGTGACGCAGCAGAACGCCGCACTGGTGGAAGAAGCCGCGGCAGCCGCGCAGGCGCTGCGAGAGCAGGCGGAAAGGATGGAAAGGTCGGTGAGTGTTTTCAGGTTGGGGGTGTAGCCGACAGCAAAGCGTTTCTTGTCACGCTTGTTTTGCTCCCCTCTCCCGCTAACACGGGAGAGGGGAGCGCATAGCGACGGTCGTCGCCTAGTGCGCAACACGAATGTTGTTCTCAACCTCCGTCACGCCGAACGTATTATCAGCAAGATCCTCGATATCGAACTTCTGGCTGCGGCGATGCACCGTGCCGCCCAGCGTCACCTTGCCGTTTGCCACATCCACCGTCACCTCGCTCACATCCACGCCGCTGGCGAACGTCAGCCGCTCGCAGATCTCGTCGCGGATGCGGTCGTCGGTGCGGGTGTAGCCGCGCGGGCCCGTGCGCTTTTCTCCGTCATCGGTGCCGAACCAGTCGTTGAAGACTTCTCCGATGCGGTGGCCGAGGTTGTAGAGCACACCGTGGTCGTCATCGTCGTCGCGGTCATAGCGTTCATCCCGGCCGTAACGTTGATCGTCTCCCGCCTCGCGCCAGGTGCCGCCACGCGTGGCATATCCGCGCTGATCGTCACCGTTGTCGCGCCCGCCGAGATAGTCGCGGCCATACGATTGGGCGCGTGAGGGGCGGCCCTCTCCCCACTCGTCGACAGGTTCGGTCCAGTAGCGGGTATCGCTGCGCAAATCGTTGAAATAGGTGCCCCGTCGCTGGCCTGACGCGTAGCCATGTTGCGGCCCGCGTTGCTCGGCGCGGCGGAGCCATTCCTGGTCGGCGTTGCCGAAGCCGCTATCGCGTCGTCCTTGATGCCCGCCGTATGACTGCTGCCGGTCATCGCCAACATCGCCGTAGTCGCCGTACTCGCTTGCATAGCGGCGGCTCTCGTACTGTTGGCGCGTGCGCCACGACTGGTCATCTTCCGGAAGCCTGCCATAGCCGCCGTTCAGACCATATCGCAGGTCGCTGCCCTGATATCGCAGATCCCCGTCATCGCTGCCACGGTAGCCGCTCGGTGCAGGCCCACCGTCGCTGAGTTGACCCGGTGCCAGCCGCTGGCGCTGGCGGGCATTCTCCCAGCGGTTGTCGGAGGATTCGGGCAGCCAGTCGTCCTGACCCATCGAGCGTGTGCCGGCATTGTCGTCCCAGGGGTCACCCAGATCATCGTCACGAAGGTTTTCGGTTGCGCGCCAGGTGTTGCCCCGGCGATCACGCTCGGAATGGTAATCGGCCATGTTGCGCTCCTGTTCCAGAAGGTTGCGGGTTTGCCACGCGTCACTTGGCAGCAACGCCTTGCACGTCTGGCAATTCCGGAAACAGCGCAAATTCCGTACCGCGCCTCCCAGCCCTTGTCGCACCGTGGGTTGGCGGCAATGGGTGGACAAGACGCCATGCAACCATTGCGCGGTTGCGTGTAAAGACTTCCTGTCGAAGGAACGGGAACGTCCGGCTACGTACGGGTTACGGCGCCTTCACCCGGCGCACGTTCGCCGGTGCCGGGGCAAGCGTGGTGGCGGTGGGAGGCGTGGGGGACGCTGGACGAACCGGCTGAGCGGCAGAAGGCTCGCTGCGTTCCATCCGCCCCGGCCGCACAGGCGCGATGCCCTCCACGGCGTTGAAGATATCGCTGTGAGCGTAATGGGCAGCCGTGTCCTCCAGGAATCCGGGACGCTGCACCGAGGGAGGTGGCAAGACGCTGTCGGCCAGCGCGGCCGTATGCAGGCAGAGCATCAGCAAGCGCAGCAGCAACACGATGCCGCGAATGCGGTAGCGAATGACCGGGGGATGATGCGGACGTGGCGGCGCGACGACGCCCGGCCGCAGTTGTGGCGGGATCAACATGGCAGTTCTCCGAGGGAGCCCGAGGCTCCGGTTAGGGTCGAGCGTGGCGCCGCGCTCGATGCGTCTAATCGCAGAGAACATGCCACCCGTCAGAAGGCGACGGGCGAGGGGGATGCAGCACTTCGGAATAGGAAAAACGGGCGGAAGACGTGGCGTCCACCAACACTGGTCGGGCAGACGGTTGGGCCTGACCCAACACGTTGCGCCGAGTCAGATGATCAACAAATCAATGCGCGCCCGGATGCTGATGGCCGGGATGGTCCACATGCACTTGGCCGGGCGGTGGCATCTGGATATCCGCGCTGCACGTCGGGTGTTCCTCGTCGTGTTCATGTGGTTCCAATGCACCGGGTACGCGTCGGCTCTCCAGACCACCCGAACGCAGCCACGCCAGCGTAGCCGCCGCAGCGCGATCGATCAGTTCGCCGCAGCGCGTGTAGTCGTACGGCGAGACATCGAGTGGGCAAAGCGGCGGCACCACGGCAATGTGCGCCTGATCGCCCCAACGCTCCAGGTCGTGCACGAGTTGCCGGGCCACCAGCAGCGATAGGGCGTTGAATGCATGCTCCATCGCACCGCGCGGCGGGCGCCGCTCGTCGCAGGCAAAGCCGGCAGGCAGCACCACGACGCGCGTGGCGCCGAGGCGGATGGCCGTGGAGACCGGCGTGTTGTTCGCCACGCCGCCATCGATGAGTTTGCGTCCCTCGACATCCACAGGGGGAAACACGCCGGGAATGGCGGCGCTGGCGAGGACGGCACTGACCATGTTGCCGGACGAGAGCAGCACCTCGGCGCCGGTATGCATGTCGGTTGCCACCACATGCAGCGGGATGGACGAATTCTCGATGCGTGCATCGCCGAAATGCCGGGTCAGTAGTCGCTTCAGTCCGAATGACTCGACAAGATGGCCGCGATTGCCGACGATCATCCCCAGCATGCTGCGCCAGGACCAGGGCAGGATCTCGGCAC
This sequence comes from Cupriavidus sp. DL-D2, assembly GCF_039710735.1. Taxonomy (NCBI): domain Bacteria; kingdom Pseudomonadati; phylum Pseudomonadota; class Betaproteobacteria; order Burkholderiales; family Burkholderiaceae; genus Cupriavidus; species Cupriavidus sp. DL-D2. Next base: position 158,296 of record NZ_JBDKXK010000015.1, read on the forward strand.
GCGTGATACTGCGCCACAGGCTCTCCAGTCTGGCCGTGCCTTCCACATCGGGATTGTTGGCGAAGTAGGCGCCATTGATCGCCCCGGCGGACGCGCCGATGACAAAGTCGGGCTTGACGCCCCATTTCACCAGTTCGCGCAGCATGCCAACCTCAACCGCGCCCAGGCTGCCGCCGCCGGCGAATACGAATGCAGTCTTTTCCATGGTCGTGTCACGGGGCCCGGTCCCCCGCCAGATTCGTTGTGTGTCGTCGTGCGGAGAGGATAGGCCACTTTGGCGTCGGCAAAAAGAGGGCCGAAACCCGGAGGCTTCAATTTTTGTCGATATGGAAATGGCAATTAACCGCCAAGCCTTCCGCGCATCAGTGTTGTCGGCCAGCAGGAAGCGGAGCGATAAAAAAAGTCCGTAGCGGTTGGCTACGGACTTTGGGGTGACGCTTGAGCGAGAGGAAGGCGGCCAGATCAGGCGGCCAGTACATCGTTGGCGGCGGGGGAGGTGTTGGGCAGCATCGAGCCGTGATCACGGTAGTTGATGTGCCACGCGAAGGCTTCTTCGAGCAGGTGTGGCGTCTGGCCACCGCGCAGGCAGGCGCGGCGGTAGTAGTCCATCAGTCCGTCGCGGTAGGCGGGGTCGGCGCAGTTGCGGATCACCTGCAATGCGCGCTCGCGTGGGGCCAGGCCGCGCAGGTCGGCCAGGCCGTGTTCGGTGACGAGGATGTCCACGTCATGCTCGCTATTGTCCACGTGCGACACCATCGGCACGATGCTGGAGATCCGGCCGTCCTTGGCCACTGACTTGGTCACGAACACGGAAAGATGCGCGTTGCGTGCGAAATCGCCCGAGCCGCCGATGCCGTTCATCATGTGCGTGCCGCCCACGTGCGTGGAGTTCACGTTGCCGTAGATGTCGCATTCGAGCGCGGTGTTGATCGTGATAAGACCCAGGCGGCGCAGCACTTCCGGATGGTTGCTGATTTCCTGCGGACGCAGCACGAGCTTGTGCTTGTAGCGCTCGATATCGTCCAGTACGCGGCGGTACACGGGGGCGGAGAGCGTCATCGACGAGGCCGAGGCAAAGCGCAGGCGGCCAGCGTCGATCAGTTCGATGGTGCTGTCCTGCAGGACCTCCGAATACATCGTCAGGTCATGGAACGGCGAATCGGCCAGCCCGTGCAGCACCGCATTGGCGATGGTGCCGATGCCGGCCTGCAGCGGCTGCAGCGACGGCGACAGGCGCCCGGCGCGGACTTCGCGTTCCAGCAAGGCATTCAGGTGTCCGGCGATCTGGCGCGTCCCGGCATCGGGCGGGAGCGCATTCGACGGGCTGTCGTCGCGCTGGGTAATCACGATGGCGGCGATACGCGAGGGATCGACCGGAATGTAGGGCAGGCCGATGCGCTGCTCCACGGCGATCAGCGGAATCGGCTGACGATACGGGCGCTGCACCGGAAAGGCGATGTCGTGCAGCCCTTCCAGACCCACGGGCATGTTCAGGTTCAGCTCGACGATGATCTTGCGGGCCATCTTCGCAAAACTGGCCGAGTTGCCAACCGAGGTGGTCGGCACGATGCCGCCCGATTCGGTGATGGCTGCGGCTTCGATCACGGCGATATCCACCGGGGCGATCTGGCCGCCGCGCAGCTGCTCGACGGTCTCGCCGAGATGCTGGTCGATGAACATGACTTCGCCAGCGTTGATCTTGCGGCGCAGCGTGGCGTCGGACTGGAACGGCATGCGACGCGCCAGCACATGGCTTTCGGCGAGGATCTTGTCGGTGTCGTGCCCCAGCGAGGCGCCGGTGATGAGGGTGATCTGCAAAGGGTCGGTGGCCGCGCGGCGCGCCAGGGCCATGGGCACGGCCTTGCAGTCGCCGGCACGGGTGAAGCCGCTCATGCCGACTGTCATGCCGTCCTGGATCAGCGTTGCAGCCTGGTCGGCCGACATGATCCGGTCCTGGAGTGCGGCCAGGCGAATGCGATCGCGGTACATCTAGTCTCCTTGCTGGGGGCTGTCTGATATGCCGCCAGGGGCCTCGTGGGTCCGTGACGAACGTTGCGTCTTGGAGGCGCGAGGCACAGTGTAGCCAGCGCTTAATATTCTCACCATGATTTAAAGCACTGGGTGCCAGTCGGTTTTTTCATAGAGGAGGGCGCCATGCGGCGTCGTTCGGAAGGTGCCGCCACCATACCCAAGCGCATTCAGACGCGTCGTGATCCCGCGCAAGCGGTTAACACAACAGGAACACGCCATCAACACGCTGGCGCGAACGGCCGCATCCAGCAAAACTTCATGCGCATTTCATCTTGGCGGGATTACTATCCAGACCAGTGTTCGATGTCCTGAATAGTGATTTCACGAGAAGGGGAGCGCAGCATGGAAATATCGCAGGTGACGTCGATGTCCGAAGCCGATCCAGAAGCCGCACCGGACCCTGGGCAAGATGCGCCGCTCGACGCGCCGTTCTCGAATCTGGAATCGCGCCGCCACCAGATGTTTCCCACGCTGACGGGGGCGGAAATCGATCGGATCCGCCGCTTCGGCACCGTGCAGACGTGGCGGGCAGGCGAGATGATCTTCGTGACTGGCGATACCGGGCGTGGCATGCATGTCGTGTTGTCCGGCCGCGTGCGCATCGACCAGCTCGACGGGTTTGGCGATCGCCATCCGATTACCGAGGAAGGTCCGGGGCAGTTCCTGGCGGAGGTAGGCCAGCTCACCGGCAAGCCGGCGCTGGTCGATGCGCTGGCGCTGGAAGATTGCACCATCCTGGTGATCGCGCCGGTCAATCTGCGCGCGCTGCTGGTGGCCGAGGCCGATCTGGGCGAGCGCATCATGCGCGCGCTGATCCTGCGCCGCGTCGGGCTGATCGAGCGCGGCGGTGGCCCGATCCTGGTCGGCAAGGGTACGGAGCCGCTGCTGCTCTCGCTGCAGGCGTTCCTGCGCCGCAATGGCCATCCCCATCGCGTCATCGATATCGAAACCGAGCGCGACTGCACCTGTCTGCTCGATTTCAGCCATGCACCGCAGAGTGATTTTCCGCTGGTGATCTGTCCGGACGGCAGCGTGCTGCGCGCCCCCGACGAAGGCCAGCTTGCCAGTTGCCTCGGGTTGGTGCCGGAGTTCGACCCGGACCACGTCTATGACGTGATCGTGGTCGGCGCAGGCCCAGCCGGGTTGGCCACTGCGGTCTATGCGGCGTCCGAAGGGCTGTCGGTCGCGGTGCTCGATTGCCGCTCGCCGGGCGGCCAGGCGGGTGCGAGTGCGCGCATCGAAAACTATCTGGGCTTTCCCACGGGAATCTCGGGCCAGGCGCTGGCGGGACGCGCGTTCGTGCAGGCGCTCAAATTCGGCGCGCACCTCGCCATTCCGCTCGAAGCCCGCAAGCTCCATTGCGGCGCGAACCCTATCGAACTCGAACTGGACGATGGCCGGCGCATTCCCACGCGCACCGTGGTGGTGGCCAGCGGCGCGCAATATCGCCGCGCGGAGATCGACGCGCTGGATCGTTACGAGGGCCGTGGCGTGTACTACTGGGCGTCGCCGGTGGAGGCCAAGCTGTGCAAGGACGAGCACGCGATGCTGGTCGGTGGCGGCAACTCCGCCGGGCAGGCGGCGGTGTACCTTGCCTCGCACGCGGCAGAGGTGCACATGCTGGTGCGTGGCGAGGGGCTGGAGGCCACGATGTCGCGCTACCTGATCGATCGCCTGAAGAGCCTGGACAACGTGCATCTCCATACGCACGCACAGATCACGGCCATGGAAGGCGAGGGCTGGCTATCGACCGTGCGTTACAAGGAGCGCGCGCGGGGCCCCGAATGCGTGGCGATACCGATGCGCCATGTCTTCCTGTTCATCGGCGCCGCACCCAACACCGAATGGCTGCGCTCTTGCAATGTCGCGACCGATGACAAGGGCTTCATCCTGACGGGCTATGACGCCCACCAGTCATGCACGGATCGGGCCGATTACACGCTGGAGACCAGCGTGCCGGGTGTGTTTGCGATTGGCGACGTGCGATCGGGATCGACGAAGCGCGTGGCGGCCGCGGTGGGTGAAGGGGCGGCTGTGGTGTCGCAGATTCATAAGTATTTGGCGGAGGTGGAGGCGAGGGCTGTGGCGCGTGGTTGAGCGCTGATTCTCTCTCCCGCGCTTGTTTTGCTCCCCTCTCCCGCGCGCGGGAGAGGGGAGCACACCGGAAGCGGGAGTATGGTCTTGCCAAAATGAAACAACTCTCCACAGGACACCCGTCCCGCTCAATCCTCCGCGTTTTCCCCAACTGTCCCGATTGACCCGGGACTCTCGCCTCATGTCAGGCACGGCATCGATCTCCACAATGGCTCCTACGGATTGGCCATCGCCATCCGCTTTTTCCGGAGTTTCAAGTTGGAGTAATCACGATGTTGAACGCAGCAAAGACCCTTTTCACCGCTTCCGCACTGACCCTCGGGCTGAGCACCGCCGCACACGCCGGCGCCTGGAGCGAGGTATTCATCCCATCGACGGCATCGACGCAGCACGCCAGTGCGGCAGTTTGCAAGCGCGGCGGATTCGATCCGTATTCGGAAGGCATGCGGATCGGGCCGCGCGATGCCTATAGCGACGGCGGCAATCGTCAGGGTCCGCGCGATGCGTTCACCGACGGCGCGCGCAGCATCGGCCAGCAGGGCGCCTGTGCCTCGCGCGCGGCGTGAATCACGCTGACGGAGCATTGCCCCGTTGAATCACTGCCCGGATGCCCTGCGCACCGGGCAGTTTTCTTTTTTTCCTTGCGAGTGAATACACGTGGAGTCCCTTATCCGCCGCGTACCGCACGCACTGCGTTTCGCCTGCCGCACTTTGCGCGGGCGGCATGTGGCGCTGATGTCCGCGCGATGGGGAACGTTGTCTAAGATAGGTGAGTCGCCCGGCACGACCGCACGCGGTGAACCTCTGCCCGGTATCGGCAACGATACGGGCCGCAGGCACGCCGGTCCGCTCGTATCCTGCCCCGCGCGCGACGCCGCCATGCCGATGCTCAAGCAGCAGATTCGCCTATGCACCAGCCCTGACCGCGTACGTCTGGCGTATGCGATCACGGGTAGCGGGCCGCCGCTCGTCAAGGCGGCCAACTGGATGAGCCATCTGGAGTTCGATGTCGGCAGTCCGGTCTGGAGCCACATGCTCTACGCGCTGTCCGAACAGCACACGCTGATCCGCTATGACGAGCGCGGTTGCGGGCTCTCCGATCGCCATGTCGATGACCTGTCATTCGATGCATGGCTGCGCGATCTCGAAACCATTGTCGATGCCATGGGCGTGGATCGCTTTCCGCTGCTGGGCATCTCGCAGGGCGCATCGATTGCGGTGGCCTATGCCGTGGCACATCCCGAACGGGTGAGCCACCTGATCCTGCATGGCGGTTATGCGCGGGGCCGGCTCAAGCGCAATCCCGGTCCCGAGATGCAGGAGGAAGCCGAGTTGATGATCCGGCTCGCGGAGATTGGCTGGGGTCAGGAGAACCCCGCGTTCCGGCAGTTTTTTACCACGCAGTTCATTCCGGGCGGTACGGCGGAGCAGCATCGATGGTTCAACGAGCTGGAGCGTGTGTCCACCTCTCCGATCAATGCCGCGCGCTTCATGCGGATCTTCAACGATATCGATGTGGTGACGCTGTTGCCGCTGGTCACTTGTCCCACGCTTGTCCTGCACGCCGTGCGCGATGCGCGTGTGCCATTCGATGAAGGGCGCCTGATCGCGAGCATGATTCCCAATGCTCACTTCGTCCCGCTCGACAGTGGCAACCATCTGCTGCTGGAAGCGGAGTCCGCCTGGGATCGCTGGATCGACGAGGTGCGGGCCTTCCTCCCGCCGCCAGCGCCGTCGGCAGATCCCGCCTTCGGGGCGCTGACCCGTCGAGAACGCGACATTGTGGTGTTGATCGCGCAAGGCCGCGACAACGCGCAGATCGCGGCACTGCTCGGCCTGTGCGAGAAAACCGTGCGAAATCACATTACGAGCATTTTCTCGAAACTCGAAGTCGAGAATCGCTCGCAGGCTATCGTGCTGGCGCGGGAATCGGGCTTCGACCGGCAGCACCTCTGATACGCATCGGGCCAAACCGGCTTTTTTGTTCCTATATTTCGTGCTTGACGAGACAGGTCTGTCTACCAATAATGGCGAGACAGATCTGTATCACGTTCTACGTTTCTCGTTCCTCATCCATTCCTGGAGATCACGCATGTCGAATCAAGCCGAAGCCCGTCCGCCGTTCCCGCCGTTCACCCTGGAAACCGCCACCGCAAAAGTGCGCGCCGCCGAAGACGGCTGGAATTCCCGCGATCCCAAGCGCGTGGCGCTGGCGTACACCGTGGACAGCGCATGGCGCAACCGCGCCGAATTCGTGAACGGTCGCGAACACATCGAAGCGTTCCTTGCGCGCAAATGGCAGAAGGAACTGGACTACCGGCTAATCAAGGAATTGTGGGCACACGACGGCAACCGCATCGCGGTGCGCTTCGCATACGAGTGGCGCGATGACTCCGGCAACTGGTACCGGTCGTATGGCAACGAAAACTGGGAGTTCGACGAGAACGGCCTGATGCAGCGTCGCTTTGCGTGCATCAACGATGCGCCGATCAAGGAGGCGGATCGCAAGTTCCATTGGCCGCTGGGACGCCGGCCGGATGATCATGCGGGGTTGAGTGAGTTGGGGCTTTGAGCCGTTTCACTTACCCTTGGTGTGCTCCCCTCTCCCGCGCGCGGGAGAGGGGCGGGGGAGAGGGCCAGCGGTCTAAATTGCGACACGTCGGCAAGCAGAACCTCTTGCCCTCTCCCCTAACCCCTCTCCCGCAAGCGGGAGAGGGGAACAAGGAAGCGTTGCGCAAAACTACTGCATCGCCTTCAAATTCCCCACCCGCACCAGCATCTCCGTGAACATCTGCATATCCAGGTTCAGATCGGAGACTTCCTTGTATTCCTTGGCGTTGTGCGCGGTGTATTTCTTGCCGGGCATGGCCGGGCCGAAGTTGATGGCGTTGGGCATCAGCTTGGCCGTGGTGCTGCCGGCGGTAGGAACGGGTTTGGCTTCGAGGCCCGTGGTATCGCCGTAGACATTCAGCAGCGTGGAGAGCCATGCGCCCTTCGGATCGCGAGCCATCCAGTCGCCCTGGTCATGCTGGATTTCAAGCGTGGTGTGCGTCGTGCCGGCCCATGCCTGAACGCGCTCGGCGATCTTCGCGCGCAATGCGTCGGGTGTGGAACCGCGCGGCATGCGCACGTTGGCCGTGACTTCCAGCTTGCCGTTGCGCTCGCGGATCAGCGTCGGTGAAATCGTCAGCGGCCCCATGAAGTCATCGCGATACCCCACGTCGAGCTTCTCGCCGAGGTAGCCCGTGCCATACAGGTCGGTCAGGTAGCGAATCGCGTGCGCGTACTGGTTCTGTGCGAACTTCACCCCCGATTCCTGCAGGAACAGTGCGAGCCGTGGCACCGGGTTCACGCCTTCTTCCGGGCGCGAGCCGTGGGCGGATGAGCCCGTCACCTTCACGTCGATGCCGTCGCCGTTGCGCGCGATGTCGATGGCGAACTTGCCTTGCGCGGCGTACTGCGCGATGAAACCGGCGCGCGCCTTATCGAGCGCGGCAGCCGTGGCATCGAGATCGCCACCCGTGATGCGTGCCGTGGCGGTCTGCGGAATCGCATTGGCCGATGCCGCGCCTGCCATGGCGACGATGGCAGGCTGCTTGCCATCGGTGGCCTGCACCGGGAAGCGCACCGTCAGCGCGCCCGACCCCTTCTCCGCAACAACCGCCGGGTACTTGCTGTCGAGCACGATGTTGTACTCGGGCAGCGCGGTCTTGTCGCGGTAGTACTTCATGCCGTCGCCGCCGGTTTCCTCGGTGGTCTCTATCATCAGGCGGATCGAGCGTGCCAGCGGCACACCACTGTCGCGCACCGTCTTCATGGCGAAAAGTGCAGCGGCAATCGAACCCTTGTCGTCGATCGTGCCACGACCGTAGAGGTAGTCGCCCACGCGCGTGACCTTGAACGGGTCGAGCTTCGTGCCATCGTCGAGCACCCATTCGTCGGCCACCACAGGCACCACGTCCGCATGCGTCAGGATGCCGAACGTTTCCTTGCCCTGGCCCGGCAGCGTTACCTCGAACACGCGGTTGTCGACGTTGCGGAACTGCAGGCCGAAGTCCTTCGCCATGCGCTCCACGACCTTGCCGAACTCGATGATCGCCGGGTTCTCGTGCTGCGGCACTTTCTCGTCGCGCACGGTGCGCAGCGCCACCATCTCCGTGATGCTGTCCAGCACCGCCTGGTGGTTGTGAACGCGGTTGTAGACGCCCAGCAAGCGGCCGATGTTGACCAGATCGTCGCCCTTCAGCGGCTTCTTCGCGCGGTAGGCGCGCACCGATGGCGCGAGTTTCGGATCGGCCTTGACCGCGGCATCCAGAAAGGCCGCGAAGCTGGCAGGCGGCGTGGCGGTGGCGCGGGCCACGATCTGATCCAGTTCGGGTTTCACCAGCGGGGCGGCGATTGCGGCGGGGGTGCCGGTGGCAATCAGTGCGGCAGCCAGCAGGGTCGCCACGGGCAGCACTACGGTCAGGCGGGTCATCGGTTGTTGTCCCTTCGTGTTTTTGATGTGCCCGAATGATAGCGATGGGGGCGCGTGCGTGGAAGGGCATCGCGATAGCCAAAATCAATCGTAATTCGACGATTGATAATAGTAATTTCCAATGAGGATGGTTGAAACGATGAATTGTACAAATCACATGCCCGCCGGGAGAATGCACTCCATCGCCACAACACGTGGCGCCCCAACCAACCCAAGGAGCTATACCCATGCTGCAACACCGTGAAGGCCAACGCGTTCCCAACGTCACTTTCCGCGTCCGTGAAAACAACGAGTGGAAGGACGTGACCACGGCCGATCTGTTCAACGGCAAGACGGTTGCAGTGTTCTCGCTGCCCGGCGCCTTCACCCCTACCTGCTCGTCGACGCACCTGCCGCGCTACAACGAACTGGCCCCGGCCTTCCGTGCCGCTGGCGTGGACACCATCCTGTGCGTGTCGGTTAACGACACTTTTGTGATGAACGAATGGGCCAAGGATCAGGAGTCCGAGAACATCGTCATGATCCCCGACGGCAACGGTGAATTCACCGACGGCATGGGCATGCTGGTGGACAAGGCCGACCTGGGCTTTGGCAAGCGCAGCTGGCGCTATTCGATGGTGGTTCGCGACGGCGTCGTGGACAAGATGTTCATCGAGCCGGAAGAGCCGGGCGACCCGTTCAAGGTGTCGGACGCCGACACGATGCTGAACTACATCGCCCCGAACGCCAAGCGTCCGGACCAGGTGGTGGTGTTCTCGAAGGTGGGCTGCTCGCACTGTGCCAAGGCCAAGCAACTGCTGTCGGACAAGGGCTTCGAGTACATCGACGTACCGCTCGACAACAAGATCCGCGGCAAGGTGCTGGGCGCCATGGCCGGCAGCATGACTGCACCGCAGGTGTTCATCAACGGCAAGCTGATCGGTGGCGCCGAAGCGCTCGAACAGCATCTGGCCGCCTGATCGCCTGATCGCAACGATCCTCCCCCCGCCCGGGCCCGGTTCCCCCGACCGGTGTCCTGGGCACTTATTCCCCCGCAACGTCCCGGCAGTCGCCGGACCCGATGGCACCGCACGCTGCAAGGCGGTCCGGTGCCATCCCATCCGCCGATTGAAATTTTTCAAGCCGTAGCAGGCAGCATCACCCGATTCAGGAAACGCATCATGAAAACGATTCAGACCGACGTGGCAGTGATTGGCGCAGGCACCGCAGGGCTGGCCGCGTATCGCGCGGCCAGCGCCGCCGGCAAGCGCGCCGTGATCATCGAGGGCGGCGAGTACGGCACCACGTGTGCCCGTGTGGGCTGCATGCCGTCGAAGCTGTTGATCGCTGCCGCCGAAGCCGCGCACGAAGCGCGCCACACTGCAGCGTTCGGCGTGCACGTGGATGGTCCGGTGCGTATCGAAGGCCGCGAGGTCATGCAGCGTGTGCGCAACGAGCGCGACCGCTTTGTCGGATTCGTGGTGCGCGGCACCGAGAGCATTCCGGAGGCGGATCGTCTGCGAGGCTTCGCGCAGTTCATCGACAACACGGTCCTGCAAGTGGGCGATGACACTGTGGTGCGCGCCAGCCGCGTGGTGATTGCCACGGGTTCGCGTCCCGCCGTGCCGCCGTCGTTCAACGTGTTCGGCGACCGCCTGATCATCAATGACGATGTGTTCTCGTGGGAAGACCTGCCGCGTAGCGTGGCCGTGTTCGGTCCTGGCGTGATCGGTCTCGAACTGGGTCAGGCGCTGTCGCGGCTGGGCGTGCGGGTCCGTGTATTTGGTGTAGGTGGCGGCGTGGGTCCGTTGTCCGATCCGGCGATCCGCGCCTACGCAGCCGAAGCGTTCAATGCGGAATTCCCGTTGTTGCCGGATGCCCGTGTGACCGACATGCGCCGCGAAGGCAACGAAGCCGTCATCGCGTTCGAAACGCCGAGTGGCAATGTAGCGACGGAGCGCTTCGACTACGTGCTGGCCGCTACAGGTCGTCGTCCGAACGTCGACAAGCTCGCACTCGAGAACACAGCCTTGAAACTCGATGCGCGCGGCGTGCCGGTGTTCGACCCCATCACGCTGCAGTGTGGCGATGCCCCGGTGTTCATCGCCGGCGATGCCAACAACGTGCTGCCGCTGCTGCATGAAGCATCCGACGAAGGCCGCATCGCGGGCGAGAACGCGGCGCGCTGGCCGGACGTGCGAAACCTGACCCGACGCGCCCCGATTGCCGTGGTGTTCTCGGACCCGCAGATCGCGATGGTCGGCAAGCGTTTCGCCGATCTGACCCCCGGCAGCTTCGTCACTGGCGAAGTCAGCTTCGAGGACCAGGGCCGCAGCCGCGTCATGCTCAAGAACAAGGGGCTGATGCATGTGTACGCAGACCGCGCCACGGGCCGCTTCCTCGGCGCCGAATGGCTCGGCCCGCGCGCCGAGAACATCGCCCACCTGTTGGCCTGGGCGTATCAGCAGGACCTCACCATCGCGCAAATGCTGGCGATGCCGTTCTACCACCCGGTGGTGGAAGAGGGTTTGCGCACCGCGCTGCGGGATGCTGAGGCGAAGCTGGTGAAGTTGGCGGAGGCGGCATGAAGCAGGTTTGCTTTCCCGCTGGTTTGCTCCCCTCTCCCACAAAGTGGGAGAGGGGCTGGGGGAGAGGGCGGGCAGCTCTGCTTGCCGATAACGCAATTAGAACCGCGGGGGGGG
>NZ_JBDKXK010000150.1:0-759 GCF_039710735.1 Cupriavidus sp. DL-D2
GTCACGGGCCAGGACCGCGAATACCACATGCGCGACCTGTACGATTCGATCGAAAGCGGTAACTTCCCGCGCTGGAAGCTCTGCGTGCAGATCATGCCCGAGGCCGACGCCGGCAAGTACCGCTTCAACCCGTTCGACCTGACCAAGGTCTGGCCGCACAAGGACTACCCGCTGATCGAAGTGGGCATGCTGGAACTGAACCGCAACGCGGACAACCACTTCGCCGAGGTCGAGCAGTCGTCGTTCGCACCGTCGACCATCGTGCCTGGCGTCGGCTTCTCGCCGGACAAGATGCTGCAGGGCCGCCTGTTCTCGTACGGTGACGCCGCGCGCTACCGCCTGGGCGTGAACCATCACCTGATTCCGGTCAACGCGCCGAAGGCCGCAAAGTACGTCAACAGCTACCACCGCGACGGCCGTGGCCGCACCGACAGCAACGGCGGCAGCACCATCGCCTACGAGCCGAACACCAAGGGCGAGTGGGCCGAGCAGCCCGACTTCCGCGAGCCGCCGCTGACGCTGGAAGGCGCCGCCGACCACTGGAACCATCGCGTGGACGACGACTACTTCTCGCAGCCGGGCGCGCTGTTCCGCGTGATGTCGCCCGCTCAGCAGCAGGTGCTGTTCGATAACACGGCGCGTGCCATCAAGGGCGTGTCGCGATATATCCAGCAGCGCCACATCGACCATTGCACGAAGGCCGATCCGGCCTACGGCGCAGGCGTGGCCGCCGCGATCGAGAAGATCGAAGCAAAGTAA
>NZ_JBDKXK010000151.1:0-656 GCF_039710735.1 Cupriavidus sp. DL-D2
CCAAAACCCCTCGACAGCCAACGCTGCGAGGGGTTTTGTCTTTGGATTTTTGTAATCGAATCCAGCTTCACCCCTATAGACACCCTATAGGGTGAGAGCGTCGATTTCATATCGATGATTCTGGTCCGGCTGAATCGATTTTCGAGCGATCAGGCGGGACTTCTGAAGCGATCCGCGCAGCACTCACCGCAATGGAAAGTGCTTGACAGCTCCGGTAAGTTACACCATAATCACAAGTTCTCTGCGGAGAGGTGCCCGAGTGGCTAAAGGGGGCAGACTGTAAATCTGTTGGCTTACGCCTACGCTGGTTCGAATCCAGCCCTCTCCACCAGAATGCAAGACAGCGACCAGGCGCAAGCCGGTGAAGCAGGAAGAAGTAACCGGGCGGGTGTAGCTCAATGGTAGAGCAGAAGCCTTCCAAGCTTACGACGAGGGTTCGATTCCCTTCACCCGCTCCAGGCTTGGTCGTAGTCGCAAGAAGTAAGTCTAGATTCGCCCATGTGGCTCAGTGGTAGAGCACTCCCTTGGTAAGGGAGAGGTCGGCAGTTCGATCCTGCCCATGGGCACCACCAATACCCGCACTGGCAATTGCTACCGAGACAGGAGTCGCGACATGGCAAAGGAAAAGTTCGAGCGGACCAAGCCGCACGTGAACG
>NZ_JBDKXK010000152.1:0-597 GCF_039710735.1 Cupriavidus sp. DL-D2
GTACTGCTGGAGATCCTTCGTATCGGTGAATCGATACTTGAGCCAGCCGTTCGCGGCGAGCCGTGCCGCTCGACGAAACACGACAGCATCGTGTTCACTATTTGGATTGATCAGCGTTCCATGGCTTTTCAGCAGCCAGTACCATACGTCTCCGTATTCGATGCGCGTACCACCGAGATCCGTACGGAACTCAAATTCCACGTGATCATCGGGGTAGAAGTGCAAGCCGAGCACGAGTAGTCCACGGTCACTTTCGACTTGGTTGAGCGCCAATTGAACTTCCGTTGATTTATGGAATGTCTCGTAGGATTCGCCCGCGCGCGATGCGCGAATTGCTTCGTCCACGTCGTAGACCGACCACTCCACCTTGAACTCCGTCCCCTGCAGCTGGTAGCAACAACTGAGCGAGCCTTGGCCGGCGCCCGGCATCAGATCGCCGCCCCCACCCGCGCGATTTCCATACTTGTCCGTGATGACAAACCGATCGAGGTTGTAAGGCGTGTAGTTGAACCCGGCGATGCTCAGTCCGCCATAGGTCGGCTCGGATGAAAGCGCATCGCATCCGGAGAGCAGCATCGACGCCAGGAGGACCAATCC
>NZ_JBDKXK010000153.1:0-558 GCF_039710735.1 Cupriavidus sp. DL-D2
CCGAATCGGCTGAACCGGCAGTTCACGGTGTCGCTACCCAATCGGGTGTGGGCGGGCGATATCACGTTCGTGTGGACGCAGCAGGGATGGATGTACTTCGCTGTGGTGATCGATCTGTTCTCGCGTCGAGTGGTCGGCTGGGCCTTCTCGGCGTGCGCCGACACCAGCCTGGTCACACGGGCACTGAACGTAGCCCTCGGCAACCGAAGGCCAACGGATGGATTGCTGTTCCATTCGGATCAGGGCAGTCAGTACTCAAGCCTGTCGTTCCAGGCCAAACTGCAGAAAGAAGGCATTACGCCAAGCATGAGCCGGGCGGGGAATTGCTGGGATAACGCGGTGGTGGAGCGATTCTTCTGTGCACTCAAGGGCGAGCGCATCAGGGACCGTGCCTACCGCAATCACGCGGAGGCGAAGGCGGACATCACGGACTACGCGTTGTTCTTCTATAACCATCGCAGGCTTCACTCGGCGACGCAAGACATGCCGCCGGCCGAGTACGAGGCTTTAAAGAGTAGGTCTGCCTGAAAAAGTGTCCAAGATTACTTGACCACTACA
>NZ_JBDKXK010000154.1:0-498 GCF_039710735.1 Cupriavidus sp. DL-D2
GTTGCCGTCTCGGCCATACAGGGTGTCGTGGCCGTCGCCGCCGTCGAGGACATCGCTGAGTGCTGCGCCATAGATAGTGTCGTGGCCACCCAGTCCGAAGACCTTGCCGGACATCCCTGCGAGCACGGTGATCGAGTTGCTGTAGTCGTCGCCGTAGGTGTTCTTGACCTTGGCAAGCGTGGTGGCGATATCCCAGAGGGTGCCGTCGGCGAACTTGAGTTCCTTGACGGTACTGACCTCACCGGAGGGCGCGAAGTAGCGCTCGATAGTTAGCCGGTCGACGCCATTGTTGTGCGCGAGCACGAGCGCATCGCCTTCGCGGTAGATGTTGAGATCGGCGGCATTGATGTCGGTGAGTTCGACGGTGTCCAGGCGGGCGCTGGCGTTGTTGATGCTGCGGATCCTGTCCTTGGCGTAGCCGGTGCCAAAGCGGAAGACGTCGGCGCCGTCGCCACCGTAGAGGGTATCGTTGCCGGCACCGCCATCGAGGATGTCAGC
>NZ_JBDKXK010000155.1:0-477 GCF_039710735.1 Cupriavidus sp. DL-D2
GATCGATGCTGGCGATGGTTCGGAGCCGCGACAGTTTTCGGGCTGCATCCTTCGCTTCTCGAAGACGCAGCAGACGCACGATTTCTGCGCATACGAGATGGAACTGCGACCCAAGGTAGCGCTGCTGACGCTGACCAAAACGAGTCGCGTCTACCAGAACCAGTCCGCACCGCAGATCATCAGGTCCATCCTGCGTCGCCACGATCTGGAACCCCACCAGTTCGCCTTCAAGACCCGCCGCGAATATCCCGAACACAAGTTCCGCCTGCAGTACGAGATGTCGGACTGGGACTATATCCGGCTGCTGATGGAGCAGGAGGGGCTGTACAGCTATTTCCTGCCCGGCCAGTACGGCACGGTGTTTGGCGATGTCTTTGTTGTCGCCGACGACATCGACCACTATCTCTATAAGCCGGAATTGCGCGTCCCGTATCGGGAAGCAGCGGGGTTGGAATCGGGAACCGAAGCGGTCTACGA
>NZ_JBDKXK010000156.1:0-402 GCF_039710735.1 Cupriavidus sp. DL-D2
ATGGCGTCGCTGCCTGCCTGGATGGCCGAGCCGGTCAGCGTGGCGTCGCGCCCGGCCACCGCCGTGACGCTGCCACCGGCCTGGACACGGCTGCCGACGCCACGGGTGGTCTGTTCACGCAGATAGTCGCGTCCGCCATGCGCGGTGGCATCCTGCGTGGTGCCCGTGGCGGCCGTGCCGAGGTCGAGGTCACGGCCTGCGCCGAGCAGGGCGTCGTTGCCGGCGCTTACGTTACCGCCCGCCATGCCGATGTCGCGCCCGGCCAGCACGGCAACGTTGTTGGTGGCCGAGATCGTGCCAATGGCACCCACGCCCGTGGCGCTTGCGCTGTTGCCGTTGGCCAGTGTCGTCGTGTTCGTGATCGTCTGCGCCGCATTGATGACATCGCGTCCGGCCGATACC
>NZ_JBDKXK010000157.1:0-402 GCF_039710735.1 Cupriavidus sp. DL-D2
ATGGCGTCGCTGCCTGCCTGGATGGCCGAGCCGGTCAGCGTGGCGGCGCGCCCGGCAACTGCCGTGACGCTGCCGCCAGCTTGCACCAGACTACCAACACCACGGGTGGTCTGTTCGCGCAGATAGTCGCGCCCACCATGCGCAGTAGCGTCCTGCGTGGTGCCCGTCTCAGCCGTGCCGAGGTCGAGATCACGGCCTGCGCCGATCAATGCATTCTTGCCGGCGCTGACGTTACCGCCCGCCATGCCGATGTCGCGACCAGCCAGCACGGCAACGTTGTTGGTGGCCGAGATCGTGCCGATGGCGCCCACACCCGTGGCGCTTGCGCTGTTGCCGTTGGCCAGTGTTGTCGTGTTGGTGATCGTCTGCGCCGCATTGATGACATCGCGTCCGGCCGATACC
>NZ_JBDKXK010000158.1:0-386 GCF_039710735.1 Cupriavidus sp. DL-D2
GGCCACCTCAACCTCGCCAGCCGCCAGGACACCGAAGGAAGCCGCGCCCGCCAGACAAGTGCGGGGGGTGGCCTCAGCTTCAGTCAGGGCGGCGGCTTGAGCGGCTCGCTCTCGGCATCGACAGGCAAGGCCAACGGCAACTTCGCCAACGTGGCCGAGCAATCCGGCATCTACGCAGGCGACGGCGGGTTCGACTTGAACGTCAAAGGCAACACCGACCTCCAGGGCGCCCTCATCGCCAGCACGGCCACGAAGGACAAGAACTCGCTGAAGACGGGCACCCTGAGCTGGGACGATATCGAGAACAGATCGGACTACAAGGGCACGTCGTTCGGCGTGGCCGGTGGCTTCACCTTCGGCCCCAAGGTCAAGGACGAGAAGACCGG
>NZ_JBDKXK010000159.1:0-383 GCF_039710735.1 Cupriavidus sp. DL-D2
ATCTACGGCACGCATCACCTGGACATGGAAGGCGCCAGGTGGGAAGCGGAGCTGCGCCACGAAGCCGCACTGGCCGGACAGATCGTCTACGAAGGCAAGAGCAACATCCTCGACTTGTGCCCCGCACGTATCCTGCGCATGGACATGTCCCTGCCCGACGCGCCCAACGGACAGGTCATCACGGAAGTCACGCACACGGGCGGACGCGAAACCGCCTACACCAATACCTACAAGGCCATCCCCTCGGAGCGACGCTTCCGCCTGCCCATCGACGAAAGCAATTGGCCGCGCATCGCCGGCACACTGAGCGGACGCGTGACTTCGCCCGAAGGCTACAAGTACGCCTACCTGACCCAGCAGGGCCACTACGTGGTGCGCCTCGA
>NZ_JBDKXK010000016.1:0-36289 GCF_039710735.1 Cupriavidus sp. DL-D2
GGCAGCTCTGCTTGCCGATAACGCAATTAGAACCGCTGGCCCTCTCCCCCGACCCCTCTCCCGCGGTGCGGGAGAGGGGAGCAAACAGGCAGGTGGAGATACAACAATACAGACCTGTCTACTATAATCCCCTCCATGACCACCCCATCCGCCCGCGATCGCATTCTCGATACCGCCGCCCGGCTTTTCTACAGCCAGGGCTACCGCGCCACCGGCATCGACCGGATCATCGCCGAGTCCGGCGTCGCCAAGATGTCGCTGTATCGGCATTTCCCGTCGAAGAACGACCTGATCCTCGAGTATCTTCAGCGACGGCACGATCAGTGGATGACATGGTTCGAGGCCGGCGTGCGCAGCCGCCTCGCACAAAGGCCCAATCTCGATGTGTTCGCCGATACATTGGGCGAGTGGTTCGCTACAGACGACTATCGCGGTTGCGCCTTTATCAATATGGTGGCCGAGACGGGCAGCGGGGCGGGTGACGATCCGCGACTGCTGGAGCAGTCGGTATCGCACAAGGCGTCGCTGCAGGATTTCGCCCGCGACATCGCGGCGGAACTGGGGCTGGCCGAGTGCGAGGCCGTGGCAGCGGAAGCCATTCTCTGCATCGAAGGCATGATCATTCGCGCGCAAACCACACACGATGCGTCGGTCGTGGATGCCGGACGGCGCACATTGGCGCGTCTGCATGCCGCATACGTCTCCTTGTAAGGACGGCGTAACGCGCTGAAACATAGCCATACAAGGTAAACCCTGATGCCGCGTTAAAATGCGTCTCTCAGTTGCCGGCCGCCCCATTTTTGTCGCGCCGGCGACGTTCGGGATGCTCCAGTGAATGCACTCAACAACGCCCGGCGCACCGAGATCGATCTGATTCGCGGCATCGCGCTGCTCTTCATCGTGGTCGATCACGTCAACGGCAGTGTGCTGGCCGACTATACGATCCGCAATTTCCAGCTCTTCGACGCTGCCGAGGTGTTCGTCTTCCTGGCCGGCTATTCGGCCGGCGCCGCCTATCTGGCGATGGAAGCCCGCGACGGTGCCAGCGCCGCGCGCAAGCGCCTGCGCCGCCGTAGCTGGGAAATCTACAAGGCGTTCGTGCTGACCGGCGTGCTGATGCTGCTGTTCGGTCTGGTGCTCGCGCTCTGCAAGGTGCCGGCCCCCGCCGTGCGTGCCACCGAAGCGCCCGACTTCATGGCCCAGCCAATCGCCACGGTCTTGCAGGTAATCGGCCTGGCGCGCCAGCCTTTTGTTTCCGATGTATTGCCGATGTACGCCGTGTTCATCGGCGTGGCGCCGCTCGCCATTCGTTGGGCACGTGCGCAGCCGCTGGCATTTATCTGCGGCAGTGTCGCGCTCTGGCTGATGTCGCCGGCGCTGTTGCCGCTGCTGCCGAGCAGCGAGCCGCGCGGCTGGAGCTTCAACCCTTTCGCCTGGCAATTGATGTTCGCCATGGGGTTGTTGGCACGCCTGCGTCCGGATTTCATCCTGCCGCAGCAGACCATCGTGCGTCGCGCTTTCACGGGCGGTGCCGTGGTGGTGGCGCTGGTGTGCATGGCCGCCGCCTACCTCTGGATGCGTCCCCACGTCTATGAAGCCTGGCTGCCCGCATGGGTGCCGACGATGGTCTTCCCGCTGCCGAAGCAGAGTCTTGCCGCGCTGCGCGTGGTCAGCTTCCTTGGCCTGGCATGGCTGGTCTATCTGGCCGTGCGCGCGGGATGGGTGGAGCGGCTCGCGCGATTCATGGGCCCGGTGGTCCAGATCGGGCGGCACAGCCTGTTCTGCTTCGTGCTGGGCGCCGTGGTCTCGGTGGGGATCGAAGGACTGACCTATGGGTTTGCTGGCGGAAGGCCCACGCGACCGGTGGCGCTGACCGGGGACATCGTCGCCGTGGCCGTGCTGCTGCTGGTGGGCGGCTGGTATGGGCGCCGCAAGGATGCGGCCAAGGTGGCCGCGAAACTGAAGTCGAAATCGAAGATCGTGTCGGCCTGATTCCCGTCAGGCAGCGCCCGTCCGCGAGCGCACCCAGGCGATGGCCCGCTCCAGATGGGCCGAAGTGTCGCCGGCCCGGTAACTCATGATCACGGGCGAGACAAAACCCGGCGCATCAATCGGCACGTAACGCACGTCGTCCCGGTGCAACCGTTGCACCGAGGCCGGCACCAGCGTGATACCCAGCCCGGCTGCGACGAGTCCCAGCGCAGTCTGCAATTCATTGGCTTCCTGCACGATTTTCGGCTGCAGCCCCTGCGCGCGGAACAGCGATAGCACGTGATCCGCGTAGCTCGGCCGGGGCCGGGCGGGATAGAGGATCAGCGGCTGCCGCGCCAAGGTCTCGGCATCGAAGGGCCCGGCTGGTGCCGCCGCCGTGGCGGGCATGGCGGCCACTAGCGCCTCGGCCATCACCACCTCCTGGACGATGGCCGGATCACTGAAAGTCAGGCGGCCGAAGGCGAGGTCGATGCGGCCGGATTTGAGCGCGTCGAGTTGCTGCACGGTAATCATCTCGGTCAGGCCGACCTCCATGCCACTGTCATCGCCGCGCAATTCCCGGATCAGGTCAGGCAGAACGCCATACAACACCGACGGCACGAAGCCGATCCCGAACCAGCGCTTCTCATTGCGGCCAATGCGCCGCGTGCCGTCGAGCGTCTCTTCGAGTCGCTGCGTCAGTTGCAACGACTGCTCCAGCAGGAAACGCCCGGCCTCCGTCAGCCGCAGCCCGCGCCCGATACGGTCGAACAGCGCCACGCCGATTTCTTCCTCGAATTGCCGGATCTGCCGCGATAGCGGCGGCTGTGCCATGTGCAGTCTTTCCGCCGCACGCGTCACATTGAGTTCCTGTGCCACCGCCTGGAAATAGCGCAGATGACGGAGTTCCATATCCCTTGCTCCTTCCCTTCGATCTATACCCTGCAGGTATCAATCGAGACATCATCGGTCTTGGACACCCATTGCGTCAACGGCCATACTCGACTGCACAACGAATCCGTATGGAAAAAGTATGACCACGACGATTTCTTCCATTGAGGCCATCCTGGTGGACCTGCCCACGATCCGGGCGCACCAGTTGGCCATGGCCACGATGCAGCAGCAGACGCTGGTCATCGTGCGCATGCGCTGCAGCGACGGGGTGGAGGGGATCGGCGAGGCCACGACGATTGGCGGCTTGTCCTATGGCGACGAGAGTCCGGAAGGCATCAAGCTGACCATCGACACCTACCTGGCGCCCGCACTGGTGGGCGAGGACGCCGCCAACGTACACGGTGCGATGGCACGACTGAACAAGGTGGCGCGCGGCAACCGGTTCGCGAAATCGGCGCTGGAATCAGCCATGCTTGACGCGCAAGGCAAGCGCCTTGGCGTGCCGCTGGTCACGCTGCTGGGCGGCGCGGTGCGCGAGACCTTGCCGGTACTCTGGACATTGGCCAGTGGCGATACGGGCCGCGATATCGAGGAGGCCGAGCGCTTTCTGGCGGAGCGTCGCCACAACACCTTCAAGCTCAAGATCGGCCGGCGCAGCGTGCGTGACGATGTAGCGCACGTCTCGGCGATCAAGCGGGCGCTGGGCGATCGTGCCCGCGTGACCGTGGACGTGAATCAGGCATGGAACGAGGCCGATGCGGCCACGGGCATCGCGATGCTCGAAGCGGCTGGCATCGACCTGATCGAGCAACCCACGCCACGCGACCATCCCGCTGCGCTGGCGCGATTGTCCCAGCGCTTTGTGGTGCCGATCATGGCCGACGAGTCCGTGACTGGCCCGGCCGATGCGATGGAACTGGCGCGGCTCGGCGCCGCCGACGTCTTCGCGCTGAAGATCGCCAAGTCCGGCGGCATCTTCGGCATGCTGCGCACGGCGGCCGTGGGCGAGGCGGCGGGCATCGCGCTCTATGGCGGCACGATGCTCGAAGGCGCGGTGGGCACCATTGCTGCCGCGCACGGCTTCTGCACGCTGCCACAACTGGCATGGGGCACCGAATTGTTCGGGCCGCTACTGGTGAAGGACGATATCGTGACCGAGCGTCCCGTGTATCGCGACTTCGCACTGCACCTGCCCACTGGGCCGGGGTTGGGACTCGACATCGACGAAGACAAGCTCAGGCACTATCGCCGCGCCTGAGCCGCTGACAGAACAAAGCAACAAGGAACGGAGACAAGATGAAATCGCTGCACACATTCGCCATTGCCGCATCGCTGCTGTTCGCGGCTGCCGCACCGGCCCACGCTGCCTATCCCGATCATCCTATCCGCTGGGTGGTGCCGTTTCCGGCCGGCGGCGCGATGGACAACATCGCGCGCACGCTGGGGGAAGACATGTCGAAGACACTGGGCCAGGCTATCGTCGTGGAGAATCGGCCGGGAGCTGGCGGCAACATCGGCGCCGAACTGGTGGCGCGTTCGCCTGCGGACGGCTACACGATCATCATCGTCGCCAACGGCATGGCGGTGAATCCGGCACTGTATGGCAAGCTGGCCTATGACCCGGTCAAGGATTTCGCGCCGGTCTCGCTGCTGGCCGTGGTGCCTAACGTGCTGGTGACCAACAAGGCGAAGACCTCCGCGAAAACCGTGGCCGAGGTCATCGCCAATGCGAAAGCCAAGCCCGGCAAATACACCTATGCATCGGC
This sequence comes from Cupriavidus sp. DL-D2, assembly GCF_039710735.1. Classification (NCBI taxonomy): domain Bacteria; kingdom Pseudomonadati; phylum Pseudomonadota; class Betaproteobacteria; order Burkholderiales; family Burkholderiaceae; genus Cupriavidus; species Cupriavidus sp. DL-D2. Next base: position 4,632 of record NZ_JBDKXK010000016.1, read on the forward strand.
CGGCAACGGCACGTCGATCCACCTCGCCGGGGAGCTGTTCACGTCCATGGCGCAGGTAGACCTGCTGCATATTCCGTACAAGGGATCGGGCCCGGCCATTACCGATCTGCTCGGCGGGCAGGTGGACTACATGTTCGACAGCATCACCTCGGCCAAGCCCCATATCGACAGCGGCAAGCTGACGCCCATCGCCGTGACCACGAGCAAGCGCTCGACGGCGTTGCCGAACGTCCCGACCGTGGCCGAGGCGGGTGTGCCAGGCTACGAACTGTCCCCGTGGTTCGCGGCATTCGTGCCCGCGAAAACGCCGCAGCCCATCATCGACACGTTGAATCGCGCAATGGTGGATGCCCTGAAAAAGCCCGCTGTGCAGCAGAAGCTGGCCGGCATCGGCGCAGAACCGATCGGCAGCACCCCGGCCCAGTTGAAGGACCATCTGGCCAAGGAAACGGTCAAGTGGGGCGCACTGATCAAGGAGAAGGGGATTCGGGCGGATTAAAGCGACTTCTCTCCCACTGATTGTTTTCTCCCCTCTCCCGCACGCGGGAGAGGGGCAGGGGGAGAGGGCAAGAGGCTCTGCTTGCCGATCACATCAAAATTTGCACCGCCGGCCCTCACCCCCAACCCCTCTCCCACTTCGCAGGAGGGGGGAGTCAAGTCATAGGGAGTGGATCAAGGCACCACCGTCAAAAACAAATACGCCGCAAAAATCACCAGATGCACCACCCCCTGCAGGATCGTCGTGCGGCCCATCCCCAGGGTCAGTGACGCGACGATCATCGTCAGGAACAGCAGTACCATTTCCTTCGCGCCAAGCCCCAGTTCCAGCGGTCGGCCGAGAAACACGAAGACTGCGGCCACCGTAGGAATCGTCAAACCGATACTGGCCAGTGCAGACCCCAGCGCCAGGTTCAGGCTAGTCTGGATGCGGTCGGCGCGCGCGGCGCGCAGGGCGGCGAGCCCCTCGGGCAGCAGCACCAGCGCGGCAATCACCACGCCCACCACGGCGGGCGGCAGGCCCGCGTCTAACACGGCGCGCTCTACCGATGGCGACAGCATCTTGGCCAGGGCCACCACGGCCACCAGGCACACGATCAGCAGCACTGCACTGACGGCCGCCACCTTGCCGGGCGGGGGCGGCGCATGCACGTTCTCGTCGCGGCTGCCTTCCACGAGAAAGTAATCGCGATGACGAATGGTCTGCACAAAGACGAAGCAGCCATACAACACCAGCGACATCACGCCGGCAAAAATCAACTGCGAGGAAGACAGCACCGGACCCGGCGTGGTGCTGGTGAAGTTGGGCAGGACCATTGTCAGGCCAAGCAGCGTGACGAGAATCGCCATGGCGGCGTTGGCACCCGGCGCCTGGAACGCCTGCTCGCGATGATGCAGCGCGCCGACAAACAGGCACACCCCCACGATGCCATTGCAGATGATCATCACGGCGGCGAACACGGTGTCTCGCGCCAGTCCCGCTTTCTCGGGGCCGGACGACAACATCACCGATACGATCAGCGCCACCTCGATCACCGTCACGGCAATCGCCAGCACCAGCGTGCCGAATGGCTCGCCTACCTTGTGCGCCACGACCTCGGCATGGTGCACTGCGGAAAATACTGCCCCGGCCAACGCGGTAGCCATCAGCGCCACCGTCCATCCCTGACCCGTCAGAAGAATGCCCAGGCCAAATGCGACCCAGGCGGCCAGCGGAGACCAGACGGTCCACGCCGGCAGCTTGTTGGAAGTTGCCATTGCTCTTGATTCCTTGCTTGTTATTGTCACTCGCGGGCGCGAGCGTAGAACCCGCAGGGCGCGGGCGCAAGTTAGTCAGGCAGCGGGGAGGGGCCGCAGTTCCCCAAGGGCGTGAAGTTTCGGGCGCTCAGTCTGAGGAAGCGCAACCCGAAGCCGATTTCACATCGTTGGCGGCACGGTCCGGCGGCGCGGGATCGAACTCGCGCAGCGCGGGATGGTGGCGGTAAATCCACCGTGCCGCGACGATGATGACGGCGAGAAATGCGAGGACGTATCCGACAAAAGAGACAGCATTCATTGTTCTGACCTGAGTGGATGCGGCTCTGATGGCCGGTGGCCGGTCAGTATGGGTGGCGATTCCTGCAGAAAACACCCTCTATTGGTGGGGCGAAGGCATCACCCAAGTGGGGGCTGCGGGTGATGAATGGAAGCTTCCGATCTACTGCGCTGTGTGGCAGGACGGCGGCAGGCCACGGCGGTGTCCCTTGCTGCTTTCAACCGTCCCGCTCTTTCCGCAAGCTCCGATTTTTCCTACCTAGTAGAACTCGCGTGTGTGGGCAAAAGCGGCCGCATTACTACGACTGCGTTCCAATAATCGTATAAATACTATCAAATCAAGTGAAATCTAATTCTGTATTTAATATTACTTATTTAAAATTATTGAATATTGATGTAAATCACATTGTGAATATTGAATAACATTTTCTTGTGTGAAATAGTGCACCGCGTTCGCCGTAGGTCACTGGGACAATGGGCACAAAAATCAGACAAGAGTCATGAGGCAAGAATCCTCGCTTCCGGTCTCGTTCGGAGAAAGCAATGAGGACGCGGGTGCGGCGCAATCGGACACCGGTCTGGAATCACTCTGCCTGATCGCTCGCTTCCACTCCATCCCGGTGGAATCCGATCAGATTGCACATCAGTTTCGAGCAGCGGAGCGGCTCTCGACGTCAGAATTGATTCTCGCAGCGCGTCATCTCGGCATGTCCGCCAGGTCGACGCGTATCCGGGCGGACCGGCTGTCTAAGGCCGCGCTCCCTGCCATTGCGGTCGGGCGGGATGGTTCCTTCGTCGTGTTAGCACGCGTCGACGAGGGCAAGTGTTTGATTCATGACCCGAGCGCGCACCGTCCCGGAATTCGAGATGTCGCAACGTTTTCTGAGTGGTGGACGGGGGAATTGGTTGTTCTTGCGTCGCGCGCATCGTTGGCTGCCGAATTGAGCAAATTCGATTTCACATGGTTTATTCCTGCGGTCATCAAATATCGGCGACTGTTTGTTGAAGTGGTAGTTGTTTCTCTGGCCTTGCAACTATTCGCCTTGGTCACTCCACTGTTCTTCCAGGTGGTCATGGACAAGGTGCTGGTACACCGAGGGCTGACCACCCTTGACGTGATTGCTTCCGGCCTGCTTGTCGTGGTTGTGTTTGACGTGATCCTGTCTGCCTTGCGAACGTATGTGTTTGCGCATACGACAAGCCGCATCGACGTTGAACTCGGCGCCAAACTGTTCCGCCATCTGTTGGCCTTGCCAATGAGCTATTTCCAGGCACGTCGTGTCGGAGACTCTGTTGCCCGGGTGCGAGAACTGGAGAACATTCGCAGTTTCCTGACAGGGAATTCCATTACGGTTGTGCTGGACCTGCTGTTCTCGATCGTATTTCTGGCGGTGATGTTCTATTACAGCGGCTGGCTGACGCTGATCGTCCTGATTTCTTTACCGTGCTATGTCGTGCTGTCGCTGCTGTGGACGCCACTGCTACGTGCTCGATTGCACGAAAAATTCAATCGTGGTGCGGAGAATCAGGCGTTCCTGGTGGAAACCGTTAGCGGTATCGATACGGTCAAGGCCATGGCCGTGGAGCCGCAATGGACGCGCAAATGGGACAACCAGCTTGCCGAGTACGTCAACGCAGGCATGCGGACAACGGTGATCAGTACGGTAGCCAATGGCGGCATCACCCTGGTCAGCAAACTGGTGACAGTTGGCACGATGTATTTCGGTGCCAAGCTTGTAATCGAGGGCGATCTGACCGTCGGGCAACTGATTGCGTTCAATATGCTGGCTGGCCAGGTGGCCCAGCCCATCATGCGGCTGGCGCAGTTGTGGACCGACTTCCAGCAAACAGGTATATCGCTGCAAAGGCTTGGCGACATCCTGAACACGCGGACCGAAACAGTCGGCAGTCGCAGCAGCATGCCAGCACTAAAAGGTGCGATAGCGCTTCACGAGGTGGTGTTCCGTTATCGGCCGGATATGCCTGAGGTGCTGCGCAACCTGTCACTAAAGATCGTGCCTGGTGAGGTCATTGGCGTCGTAGGGCACTCGGGATCGGGCAAGAGTACGCTGACCAAGTTGATCCAGCGCATGTACACCCCGGAGCAGGGGCGAGTTCTGGTGGATGGCATCGATCTCGCCCTGGTCGATGCGACTTCGCTGCGGCGCCAAATCGGCGTCGTGCTCCAGGACAACACCCTTTTCGCGCGTTCGATTCGAGAGAACATCTGCTTGACAGATCCGGGTGCTCCGCTCGAAGCCGTCATCCACGCGGCCCGACTGGCCGGGGCGCATGAGTTCATTTCCGAACTCCCGGAAGGCTACGACACGATCGTTGGCGAGCATGGCGCAACGCTATCCGGAGGCCAAAGACAGCGTATTGCCATCGCCCGTGCCCTGATCACCAATCCACGCATCCTGATTTTCGACGAAGCGACCAGTGCGCTCGATTACGAGTCGGAACGGATCATCCAGGACAATATGAAGTCTATCTGTCAAGGCCGGACGGTGGTGATCATCGCGCATCGTCTGTCTGCGGTACGCGAGGCGAACCGGATCATCGTGATGGAGCGCGGAAGGATCGTGGAGACAGGTTCGCATCATGAACTGCTTGCCACTCCCCACGGTCACTACGCGCGGCTCCACGCCTTGCAGGCGGGTTGATCATGCGAGCCATCAAACTGAAGCTTGCCGCAATCGGCGAGTTGGTGGCGCGGCACAACCGTGTATTCGGCCATGCATGGCGTGAACGAAAGTCGTTGGATCCAGTCGGTCGAACGCGAGGCGAAGCCGAGTTCTTGCCCGCAGCTCTGGCTCTGGTCGAGACGCCCCTGTCTCCCGCGCCGCGAGTGGCGATGTGGTTGCTGATGGGCCTTGCGGTAATTGCGTTGACGTGGGCCATCTTCGGCAGGATCGACATTGTGGCTACTGCGCAGGGCAAGATCGTGCCCAACGATCGGACCAAGCTTATTCAGCCACTGGAGACTGCGAAAGTCGTGGCCATCCATGTGCATGACGGGCAGCAAGTGAGGGTTGGGGACGTACTGATCGAACTCGATCCCACCGCTGCGCATGCCGATCAGCGCCGGCTACAGGTAGAACAGGTGAACGCGACACTCCAGGCCGGACGCGTGCGAGCCATGATGGATGCGTTGACGGGAAACACCCAACCCACGCTCGAACATCCCGCCGGGATTCCCGAGTCCGAGTACGCAGAGGCATTGCAACTGCTGGAAGGACACTTCGCCGAGTACGCATCCCGCCGTGCCCGGCTCCAGGCGGATCTGCGCCGCCGTGAAGCAGAGCGCCAGTCCACACTTGAACTGGTGCGCAAGCTCGAACAGACGGTGCCACTTGCACAGCAGCGGGCGAGAGACTTCAAGGACCTCGTCGCGAGGAACTTCGTATCCAAGCACGGCTACTACGAGCACGAACAGGCGCGAATCGAACAAGAGGCCGATCTGGCAGCACAACGCAGCCGGTTGAATGAAATCGATGCGGCCATTGCCGAGGCGCGCAGCCAGCTATTGGCACTCACAGCCGAAACCCGGCGATTGCAACTCGACAGCTTGCACGAAGCCCAGCAGAAGCTCGCAGCATTGACGCAGGAACTCCGCAAGGCGGATATGCGAACGACGCTGACGCAACTGGTGGCACCAGTCGACGGCACCGTGCAACAGCTTGCTGCCCATACGGTGGGCGGTGTCGTGACCGAAGCCCAGCCACTGATGATCATCGTCCCGAAAGACAACCCCATCGAAGTCGAAGCCTTTCTGGAAAACAAGGATATCGGCTTCGTCGCAGCGGGCCGTACCGCCACGGTGAAAGTGGAGACATTCCAGTACACGAAATACGGAACGATTAACGGCACCGTGATGTCGGTCTCCGACGATGCGATCAACGACGAAAAGCGCGGATTGATTTATGCATCGCGTATCCGGCTCGACACCGCGGAAATGCTCGTCGACGGGCGCAAGGTCAGATTGTCACCCGGTATGGCGGTGACTGCTGAAATCAAGACGGGAAAGAGGCGGGTGATCGAGTATTTCCTTTCTCCGTTAATGGCGCATGGGTCGGAGAGTTTGAGGGAGCGGTAGAGACGGCACCGACCAATCTCTCAGGTAACTGGTCGAAATTTCGAGGAACGGTTTATGGTCGAACTCAAGAATGAATCGGAGCGACGCGCTGATAGAAGTTACAGGAGAAAGCTGTGGCGGCTGATTACTGCCGTCTACGTTGTTCCATATCTGACTTTGGCAGCTATTGCCATCTTCTGGCCTGCTGACTCCGGATTTCTCGGCGTTGATTTCAGAGATAGCTGGTTTGCCAACGCGGTGCCATCTATTTCGGGTTATGTCTCTCAATCAGCTTTCCCTGCTGCCACCGCGGCCTATTTTGTCCTGTCCGGATTATTGTCCTTGCCTTATCTGATTATGGGGTTGCGTGATCCTGTTGCTGTGATGAGTTTCGGTTCGTATCAGAAAGTCGAAGAGGGGAAAATAAAATACAACTCGCGGATTTTACCGGTGCGTCTGCTTTCTTTTGTTTTCTGCATCTTTGCAATCTGGTTTATGTGGGCACAGCCTGGATTTCAGTTGGATTCTATTCCCATTCATGAAAAACGGTGGGCCCTGGCAGTGGGCGGGGTGTTTTTCAGTTTTTTCACCATGTCCTGCATATATATAAATTCTGCTGGGCTTTGTGCGCGGTATATGATGAACCTGGATTTTTCAGGCAAATTTCGATAGTTGAGTATGCATAGTGTAATCCTAATAAGTTTCTCTATTGTCTTGGCAGTATTGGCTCATTCAACTTTGATGTATTTTTACGCAGACGATGAGGTGAATATTCCTCTTTGGAGGTTGTTTTTTCCTGCTCCTTCAAGAGGGAAAATTGTTTCGATACTGTGCGCAGTATTGAGTGGGTTTTTCCTGTATGGGGCGATTATTTTGCTGGATAACCCGATGAATTGGAGGTGGCAGGCATGGAGAAATCTTGTTGTCATGGGCGGAGTGCCACTCGCGTTGTATGCGACGTATTTGATTCGACGAGTTAAGCGAGATCCGTTGGGGAACCTCATCTTTGTTCCCTCCCATGCTACAAGTGCCGAGTGGAAGGCGCCAATCCTGATTTCCGCTGTGGTTTCCCTTGTTTCTATGGTGGTCTAGGAGATGTTTTGTGAGTTGAGGTTGCAGTCGGTCCAAATTGGTAGAGACTTGCATCGAAAGTTGAAGATAAATCAAGGGGTGGGTAATGAGGCGTAACGATAATTGTGCTGGGGAGCGAAGCGATAAATTTTGTGAAAAAAAGCCATGGGGTTTGATTGCTGCGGTGTATGTTGCGCCATATTTAATGCTTGTGGCGATAGCATTTTATTGGCCTTCAGATTCTGAATTTCTGGGTATTGATTTCAGAAGCGCTTGGCTGGCGTACAACGTACCGTCGATTTCGGGATACATCGAGAATTCAAAATTTCCGGCTGCTACCGCCGCCTACTTGGTTTTGTCAGGAGTTTTGTTTCTTCCATATCTACTGCTTGGAATAGTGAACCCCATTTCGGTAGTATTTTTTGGTTCATATCGAAGCATGATGGAAGCGAGAAATAAAGCTAATTCGAGGCCTTTGTTTGTGCGTCTTCTCGCGTTTGTTTACTGCTTTGCGATGATATGGATTATGTGGTGGCAACCCGGTTATCAATTTGGGTGGCTTCCAATAAACGATCAACGCTGGGCGTTGGCGTTCGGCGGTGTTCTGCTTGGTTTTTTTACTACGTCTTATTTTTGGTTAAATGGTGCGGTAGTTTGTGTAAGGTGTTTTTTGAAACCGACTTTTGAAAGGAAATGAAGATGTCGAATTGGTATACTTTGACAAGGTGATAATTGACAGTTGGTTCTCGAGCAAGAGCTACCAGATCGAGAAGTTTGTTGCGGGGGATGGCAAGATCGTGCAGAGCGGGGCGCTTCTGAATCTGGTTAGCGCCATGGCTCAGTTCTCGCCACCGCGTACGGGCGATACGGCGATGCCTCTAAGTTTTGGGGAGCCGTTGCAAGCTGCCATGGTCGCTGCGTGGAAGTAGTGAGGTAGAAAAGAGGGCGCCGGAGTGGGCGCCCGTTTCCATTTGCCGCATCGGGAAGCCGTGGGTGATGAGCGAATGGCTTCCCGATTGCCCTTGGAACCTGCCAGTCAAAACAGAGGTAACGTGCCGTCATCGTCGCTTTTGCTGACGGCTGCCTTGGACGCTGCTCCCTTCGTCCTTACCACCGGCGCCGCCTCCGCCCGCATCGCCTCCGCCGGAAACAGCTTCAGAAAACTCCGTGCCACCTCAGGATCACGCGTTTGCAGCCATGCATCCCATTCCGCAGGCGGCACGATGACGACCGAGCGCTTCTCGTCGCCGGGGCGGTGCATGCGGTTGAGGACGGGATGCGATGCCGCGTTGACGGTGAGCATCGTGAAGGAGAGCGATTGGTCGGGCCATGCGCGCCAGAGTCCGGCGATGCCGAAGGCGGGGGTGTCGGGCAGCCAGATTTTCCAGCGCTCGGCTTTGCCCGGTCGCTCGGGCGTGCCATCCTCGGGATAGGCATATTCGTAGAACGCGCTCGCCGGTATCAGGCAGAGCTGGCCCTGCCGCCATGCCGGGGCAAAGGTGGGTTTCTGCCCGACGGTCTCGCTGCGTGCGTTGGTGGTGTCGTAGCGTTTGGCGCCGGGTGGGATGCGTGAGCGGGGCACCATGCCGAAGGTGGCGAGCGCCGCCTCGCGCGAACCCTCGACCCCGGCTCGCACTATGGGGGCGGTGTAGTCCGGCCACGTTTCCTCGGGATACACGCCCGGGGGCGGTTCCACGCCGAAGATCTCGCGCAGGATGCGCAACTGCACGGGGGCATAGTTGGTACACATGACGGGGCATCCCAAGGGCCTGCGATGCTTCCATGGTCGGTGTGCGGGCGGGGCGGGTCAAGCGGGATCACCACCAACTGCCGGGTGTTTCACGCTTGGCGCTCAGTACGTCACCGTGACCGTCACGGTATCGGTATAGCTGCCCGGCTGGGGTGTGATTTGCGGTGGCACGCGGCCATAGACGGTGATCGTTGCCGCCGCGCCGGTGCCCGTGCCGCCGACAGTGGTGGTGCCGCCCGTGCCGTCGCCCCATGGAATCGTGTGGTTGCTATCGGTGAACAGTTGATAGCCGACGGTCTGCGTGCCTCCGGTGCGTGTCATGCGACGCGCCGCCACACTTGCGCCGCTGCCTCCCCCGGCATTGAGCGCGATGGAGTAAGGCGCGTTCTTCGTGCACTGAACGGTCAACTGGCTTGTGGCATCGTGGTTGGCGGTGAGCAGGCCCATCGAGCCGAAGTCGAGCGTGGTGGCCGAGATATTGCAATCGGCCACCACGGTTGCGGTGGCCGTGAACGTGATGGGAATGCTGTTGCCGGTGATCTGGCTGCAGTCGGGTGGCAGCAGCAGGTATTCGATATACGTGACCTGGGCATTTAATCCAGTGAACAGCGAGGAATAGGGACCGATGCCAACGCCGGTCTGGTTGGCCAATATCCGGCCGTAGTAGTTGGCGGTACCCGAGCCATTGCCGAGCAGCGCGCCGAAATCGAGCATCACGGGTGGCGCCGAGGCGCCTGTGGTGCGCGATCCCCAGACCTGGCTGCGCTCGCTGTTGGAATAGATGTTGAAGTTCAGTGTCTGCGTGCCGTTGGCCATCACGCGCGGCACGACTGAAGTCCCGGCTGCGCCCGTGCCGATGTTGATGCACGCCCGCACGCGCACCGACACTGCCAGCCCCGTGCACGACACCGTGATTGTGCCCTGCACATCGGCCACGTTGCCGCTGACGGGGCTGTAGTTGCCAAACGCCATCGATGGCGCCGTGGCCGTGCAGACGGCCCACGCGCCCGGTGCGCACAGCAGCAGCGCCACGGCGAGCACGGCACGAACGAGCGCGCGCATCATGGGGTGCCTGCCTCGCAGGGCACCGGGCCGAGACGCGGCAGGGCATCGTCAGTGGCTGTGTAATGCAGCCGTGCCGTGCAGATGCCGTCCGGTGTTTCCGCGTGGAAGGTGTTGCCATCGTTGAGCGACTCAAAGAACGCGAGTCCGTCATAGCCCACCATCGTGCGCACGCCGCTTTCCAGATGGATGACAGGCGTGCCTGCTGGCAGGGGTTGCCCCAGCGCATCCGTCAGCACCACCTGACCGCCGCGATACGACTCGATCGAGAACGTGGCCAGCGCGCCGGACTGCAGCGCGGGTGCGATCGAGAGCCGCGTGGAACTGAGCCGCGTGTTGACGGGCAAGGCCAGCGCATCGATCTCGATGCGGTTGGCGTCGTATGGCAGCAGGTTCGGCACGAGGATGTGGCCACTGCCGTTGGTGTTGCCGATGAGGCGGTTCTCCACCAGCACGGGCAGGTCAGCCACGCCACCGGTGGACACCAGTGCGAAGCTCTGGTCGATGCGGCGTCCGGCCAGCACGGTCCCGTCCATCGCCACCAGCGACCCGCTGGCCCCGAACTGCGTGCTCACACGTCCCTGCAGGTCCTGTACCGCGCCGTAGGCATCGCCATAGCGGCCCCGGAAGTTCGCCTGGGCGAAGCCGCGATACGTTCCCGCACCCTTCTGCCCGCCCACTTGCCAGCCCCATCCGCCCTCGTAGGGCGTGGCGTGGCTGATGGTGCCGATCATGGTCGGCTTGCCATCGTCGCGTCCCACGGTGGCGGATGCCGTGGTGCTGTTGTCGATCAGGAACGTGAGCGTAACCGATGCGCCGTACGAAGATCCTGCCGCGAAATCGCGATAGGCGCTCGCCGTGAACGAGAGGCGCCGGCTCCATTGCGCCGTCCACGCCAGCGAGCCGATGCGCGCCGCACCGTAGACGGGGTCGGAGAGATCGATGTAGCTCGCGGCGATGTTGCCGTTGCGCCGCACAGGCATCGAGACCGTGGCGCGATAGAGCGCATTGGGCATCGGCGCGCCGGAACGGGCGGCCAGGTCTGTGTAGTGGCCGAACGTGCGCGTGCCCTGCAGGTCGATGCTGAAACGCGGCGTGCGCCACTGGTAGCCGAGCCCGAGCTGGTTGCCGCCCGCCGCACTGACACTGCCAGACAGGTTCAGTACGCCCGTGGCCGGCAGCTTGAACAGCACGCCGCCGCCTGCGATGCCCACGCCGCGCGAGGCCTCGGCATGGCCCTCGACGGTCAGCGTATCGTTCACGCCGTAGCGCATGGACCCATTTGCAGCGGGTGCCGAGTCATAGCGAAACGAATCGACACCGTACTGGTCGCGCAGGAAGCCGACCTCGACCGAATAGTCGAACAGGCCGGTGGCGAGCAGCCGGGAATCGACGTAGAGCGGCACCGTGGTGCTGACGTCACGGCCCAATGCATCGCGCACGACAATGGTCGCCTGGCCGGCACCGCTCAGCGCGGGCGCGTTGTTGATGACGAACGGCCCCGTCGGTACCTGCCCCGAATACTGGCGCACGTTGTTGATGTAAAGATCGACAGCGCCGGGCACGGCGGCAGAGCCGGCCAGTGCGGGCAGTGGATAGGTGATCAGGTCGGGGCGCAGCCCGAAGTTGCGGCGCCACTGGAAGCCGCCGAGCCGCACCGGACGCGACCACGGCAGCGCGCCCGTGATCATGTCGCCGATCAGCACGGATTGCATGCCGCTGGGGTCCGCATGGGTCCAGTTCGAATCGAGCCGGACGTAGCGGCTGTCCCGCCCGTAGAACGATGCCACGCCGGTATTGCTGAACACGCCACCGGGATGGAAGAAGCGCTGTTCGCTGTAGAGGCCGAGGTCCTGCCCCGAGTCTGGTTGCGCATAGGCTTCGTAGTTCAGCACGAAGCCGCGTCCCGGTGTCACGGGCGGCCGCGCCCGGTTGCGTGCGCCAAGCTGGGTGGGCATGCGCTGCGCGTCGTCGACGGTCAGGTACACGCGCTGCATGGCGGGTTCATAGCGATAGGCCACGCCGGGCAGGCGGTCCAGCGGCACCATGCCCTGGGGGTCGGCCAGCGTTGGGTCCGCGCGCAACCCCAGGTCGTGCAACTCGTCGATGGGCGTCAGCAGTTTGCCGTCGCGGTCTGCGAAGCGGGCGACGCTTCCGGTCGATTCGCCGTTGACCATGACCTCCAGGTAGGCGGTGTGGCCGGGCACCTTGTCGATTGCCTGCGCATGGAGCGCGCTGGTCCCCAGTGCGGCGGTCAGCATGCACGCGGCGGCGGCGATGCGGCGCATCACGATGCGCTGCGGGCAGCGCGACGTTGGCGATGGCGCGGGCGTGCATGTCATGAGCCCGGGTCTGGCCGGCCCGGCAGAACGGGCAGCGATTGCGGCTCGCCATTGATGGCGGTCTCCAGGCGCAGGTTTGCGCCCGGCATGAAGTTGGGCGGCACGCGGATCTTCCACGTGCGCAGCGCACCCGGCAACGCGTAGCCGAGCAGGCCCGCCGTGAGCGTCACGCGCTGGCTGCCGTTGACCAGTGCGGCATCGCTCACGCGTGCGTGGCGTGCGCCGCTGTTGCGCATGCCGAGCCACCAGTCGCCCTGGTCGCGCCACAGCGACAGCGCCAGCCGGGGCATCGGGGCATCGACAGGCGTGCCCGCGAACACCGGCACCGAGTAACGCAACTGCACGCGCACGCCCGACTGATTGGCGGGGGCGTTGCGTTGGGGCAGTTCGTCGATCAGCAGCCGGTAGGCCGATTCACCCGGTGTTGCCGTGTTGCCGGGCCGCACCACGCGGATCATCTGCTCGGCCTGGCCGCCGATGCGTACGATGGGCGGGCTGGCCACGACATCGTCGGCAGCCGTCAGTACATCGGCACCGTCAGCCTGTGTCCAGCGGAAGACGCGTACCTGTGCGTGAATGGGCGTGTCGGCCGTATTGCGCAGCGTGAGCGCAGCAGCGCCGGCACCGGCAGGAAGGTCCACCCGTACCGGCGAGATCTGCAGCGAGGTAGCGGATGCCGGCAGGCAATAGCACGCCACGGCCAGCAGTGCTGCCGTCCATGCCTGCCTTGCCCGGCGCCGCCATGAGGCGACGCGCGGCATCAGAAGTTGATCGTGGCGGTGACCGTGCTCGTGTAGGTGCCTGCGGCGGGTGTGGCCTGCGGCGGCACGCGGCCGTACATGGTGAGCGTTTGCGCGGCGCCGCTGCCCGTGCCGTCCAGGGTATCGGTGCCCGGCGTGTTGCCCCATACCTGCGTGCGATTGCTGTCGCGATAGATCTGGTACTGCACGGTGGCGGCGCCAGCGTTTGTCAGGAGCCGGTTGGCAATGGTGCTGCCGGCGGTGTTGCCGCCATCGAGCCCCACCTGGTATGGCGCATTGTTGCTGCAGGTGACGGAGAGGGTCGAAGCCTGGTCGACATTGGCGGCCAGCACGCCCTGCGAGCCGAAGTCGAGGTCGCTGGCGGCAATCGTGCAGTCGGCGGTCAGCGTGAGCCGCACGGTGAACGTGGTGGTCTTGATGGCTGCGCTGAGCCAGCCGGGCGAGGTCGACAGTACCGCGAACAGCGCGAGGGAAAATCCTGTGCGAAAGCGGCGAGACGGTGCCATTCCGATCTCCATAGCAGCAGATGCTGCGATGGTAGCGACCACTGCATCACTCGGCACCCGTTCTTACGATGTTCAACGGTGTTTAATCCATACAGGTGTGTGACATAAGGCGCGCTGAATACGATCCAACTGCCCAGAAGCCGCACCAGCCAAGGGATAGCGGCGGATTTCCGGCGGAATGTGGGGGATGGCGGGGGCCATTTGGCGGATTTCCGGAGGAGTCGCCGTGACCGTGACGGTCGTTTGAAACACCTTTCGCAAACGCTGCGGGGTCGTCCCGTTGCGTGCGGCGACGTTGTTCGCACGGTTCCTATAATGCCTTGGCGGGGCGGTGAAAAGCCGTGCCGCGCCATGCGTGCTTGCAGGCAGGGGCGCGCTTCCCAACCATCTCCACACCCAATGGGGAGACAACCATCATGATGAGTAGCGAAGCGGTGCTGACACAGGCACGAGCCGCGTTGGCGCGTGTGCCATACCAGGGCCATCAACTCCATCCCACGATCCACCTCCGCCTGTCTGACGGTGCGCTGATTCTTGAGGGCGAAGTGGCCGACATTGTCGACAAGACCCGGGCCGTAGCCCATCTGCGCCGCGTGGACGGCGTGACCACCGTGATCGATCATCTGCGTATTGCCAACGGGGGCCCCGTCGTGGGCGATGGCGACCTGCGCGCCGCGGTCTGCGAGCGGCTGCTCAATGCCATCGATTTCCGCAACTGCAAGATCTGCGCGAAGGTGAAGGGACAGTTGGAGCCCGTGCGCGAGGCCGTGGGCGAGCGCGCGGGGTGGATCGAGGTCTCCGTCCATGACGGAGCGGTGATGCTCAGTGGGCAGGTCATCAGCCTCTCGCATATGCGGCTGGCCGGCGTGCTGGCATGGTGGTCGCGTGGCTGCCGCTGCGTGGTCAACGACATCGTCGTGGCCCCGGCCGAGGCCGACAGCGACGAGGAACTGTGCGAGGCCCTGCGGCTGGTGCTGGAGACGGACCCGTTTGTCGACGCCTCGCGGATCCGTATCCGTGCGGACCACCGCGTGGTGGTGCTGGATGGCTACGCATCGAGCGACGGGGCGCGCAAGCAGGTGGAGCGCGACGCATGGTACGTCCATGGCGTGGAGGATGTCATCAACCACATCGCACTGAGTAGTTGAGGGGTGGGGGTGTCTCCTGTGGTGGGTCCCGACTTTCCTTGCTGTTGCGCGCGCCCAACTTCCCCCGGAATGGCGCAGGCGCTACATTGGAGGTCCAAAAAAACACAGGAGACACCATGCCGTTCTTCCTCCGCCGCCTGGCGATTGCCGCCGCTGCGACCCTGACCTGCGGCGCCGCGCTGGCTGCCGGCCCCGATGCCGCGCTGCTCGATGCGGCGCGCGCTGCGCAACCCGCTGTGGTGCAATCGCTCAAGGACATGGTGCTGATCGAATCTGGCAGCGCCAATATCGCGGGGCTGAACCGCATGGCGGATTACACCGCAAAGCGCTTGCAGGCAGCGGGCGGCCAGGTAGAGCGGCTGCAGACGACGAGCGGCGCGCCCATGGTCAAGGCCACGTTCAAGGGCACCGGCAAGCGCCGCTTCATGCTGATCGGCCACCTCGATACGGTGTATCCGGAAGGCATTCTCGCCACGCAGCCGATCCGCGAGGAGGGCAACCGGCTCTACGGACCGGGCATTGCCGACGACAAGGGTGGCATTGCCGTGGTCCTGCATTCGCTGGATATCCTGAAGGCGCAGGGGTGGAAGGACTACGCGCAGATCACGGTGCTATTCAACCCGGACGAGGAAATCGGCTCGGGCGGCTCGGGCGAGATGATCGCCAAGCTGGCAGAGCAGCACGACTATGTACTCTCGTGCGAGCCGAACGTGGCCAAATCCATCGCCAAATCCGAATCATTGCTGCTGGCGGCAGCCGGCACGGCTACAGCCACGATGCAGGTCAAGGGCCGTTCCTCGCATGCTGGCGCCGCGCCGGAACTGGGCCGCAATGCGCTGATCGAACTGGCCTATCAGATGGAGCAGACGCGCGACGTGGCCAAGTCCGTGCCAGGCTCGCAGATGAACTGGACCCGCGCCAAGGCCGATGGCCCGTTGAACCAGATTCCGGAGACCGCCAGCGCGCAGGGAGACGTGCGCATCACCGCCAGCGGCGCCGCGCAGAAACTGCAGACAGCGCTGCAGGAGAAGATCGGCAGCAGCCGTCTGGTGCCGGAGACGCAGACCACGCTGACGATGGAAGAGGGCCGCCCCGCCTATGTTGCCGACGCCCGTTCGAAGGAGTTGGCCGCGCAGGCTCAACGTATCTACGCGGAGCTCGACGGCCGCTCGCTGATCCTGATTCCGGGCACGGGTGGCGGGACTGACGCGGGGTTTGCGGGACGCTCGGGCAAGCCGGTGGTGCTGGAGAGCTTCGGCCTGTCCGGCTTTGGGTATCACGCGCGGGATGAGTACGTGGAACTGGACTCGATCGTGCCGCGGCTGTATCTGATGACGCGGTTGTTGCAGGAGGTGGGGAAGAAGTAGCGGTCTGAACTACCGTAGTCAGGCTCCCCTCTCCCGCAAGCGGGAGAGGGGAGAAAGGAATAGCGGGAGAGGGGAGCACCCCACCAGCAAGAATCAATCGCTCAAGCCGCCAACTGTTGCACCGGCGCCGCCCCAAAGTGCGGATGCCTTGAAAAAATCTCCGCAGCCCAGTTCACGAACACGCGCACCTTCGCAGACAGGTGCCGGTTCTGGGGATACATCGCCGATATCGGCAACTCCTCCGTGTGCCAGTCCGTCATGACTTCCACCAGACGTCCGCTGTGGATGTAGGGCTCCGCCATGGCGCGCGAGATGCGGGCGATGCCGTGGCCTTCCACTGCGCAGCCCAGGTACACGTCGGCGTCGTTGGTGGAGATCGCCGAGGGCAGCAGGATCTCGCTGTTCTCACCGCCACGGCTCAATGTCCAGGGCATTTCCCGGCCGGTACGGTTCGACAGGAAGTTGACGGCCTTGTGCTGCGCCAGTTCGGTCAGGTCATTGGGTGCGCCAAAACGTCGCAGGTAAATCGGCGAGGCGTAGAAGGCGAGCTTCACCTGGCCGATGCGGCGCGCCACCATGGCTTCGTCGAGCGTGCCCACCCGCAGCACCACATCCACCCCTTCCTTGAGCAGGTCGATCGGCTTGCCGTTGATCGTCAGCTCGAGTTTGAGCTCGGGGTAGGCGTTGAAGAAGTCCTGAAGGTGAGGCATCAACACAAGTTGCGCCAGCCCGCTGGTGGTATCCACGGCAAGCGTGCCGCGCGGTGAGTTGTTGTGGCGTGTGAGCGACTGTTCCGCTTCCTCCACGTCGGCCAGGATGCGGACGCAGCGTTCGTAGTAGGCGGCGCCGTCGGTGGTCACGCTGATGCGGCGCGTGGTCCGGTGCAGCAGCTTGACGCCCAGATGCGTCTCCAGGTTTTGAATCAGGCGGGTAAGCGTGGCCTTGGGGAGGTCGAGCGACTCCGCCGCGCGCGCAAAGCTGCCGACATCCACCACCCGAGTGAATGCCTGCATTGAGACTAGACGATCCATGATGTTGCTTTCGAAAGGAGTGAGAGCAGGCTACGTTCCGAAGGATGGTCTGGCGAGAGTGGTCCGCTGCATGTCAAGTGCGCGGCCTGGATTTGCTGCCGGCGGTCCGCCAGTGGCGGCCGGAGCGGGGACGGGTGGAGGGTGGGGCGTCGGCGTTTGCGCTGTTTCCCCAAGTGCGCAGATGCCGAAGGACCGGAGTGAATCACATTTCCTATATCCATTTCAAGCGGTGTGGGTACGCTTTGTCGATTATTCCAGCGCAGAAACAGTGCATTGGCAATAGGTTGCTTTATCCCATCATAGTCAATCACCATAATTCGCTGCATCGCAACACAGTATCGACGGCCATTGTCCGCCGCGACCGCCATGACCAAAACCCCGATTTCCCGTAGTTCCGCCGCGCAACCGGCCGTAGAACAGGGCGAGGCGTATGTGGTCCAGCATGTGGTGCCCGTGGGCGACCACGAGATCCGGGTCTGCGTGTGTTACCCCGCAGGTTATTGGCCGGCGGCCGGCAATACGGCATTGTTGCCATGGCTGGTGTACCTGCATGCAGGTGGTTTTGTCGATGGTGGGGTGGAAGCCGCCAAGGAACTGGCGCGGGATCTGGCGGAGTCCGTCCCGGCCGTGGTGGTGACGCCGGGCTACTCGCTGGCGCCGGAGAACCCGTTTCCGGCCGCGCCCGAGGACGCGGTCAGCACGGTGGCGTGGGTGTTGAAGCACGCGAAGAAGCTCAAGGTCGACAAGCTGCGCTTTGCGCTGGTGGGCGAGGAAGCCGGTGGCAACCTGGCCATCGCCACGGCACAGATGCTGCGCGATCGCGGCCTGCCGCAGCCGGCCGGGCAATGGCTGATCCGTCCCGTGACCGATCCTTGCCTGCAGCATGCTTCTTCCGGCGGCCAGGTGCCGATGGAAACGCTGCGCAAGCTGGCCTGCAACTATCGCGACTACCTGCCCACGCCGGCAGCAGCGGTTCACCCCTATGCCGCCCCGGCATTGGCCTCGCGCCTCGGTGGACTGCCAGACACGCTGGTGCAGGTAGCAGAAAAGGATGCACTGCGCGCGGAGGGCGAAGCCTTCGCCGCGAAGCTCGGAAAAGCCGGCGTACCGGCCCGGGCGCTGATCATGCCCGGCGTCTGTGGCGACGGGGTCGAACATTCCCATGAAGATTGTCAGGCATGGGTGAAAGAAGGTGCGCGGTTCCTGCGCGAGAAGTTCGCGAAGGCCGACGACGCCTCGTAATCCGGTCCGAACACCGGCCGATACCGGGCATGTCCTGACGGTATCGCTTCAACAGCCAGCGCCTTTTGAGGCTGGCCCTCAGGCAGTGGCTTTGCCTCGCCCACCCAGGGCGGGACACCCCTTTGTTGTTCCCGTTTTCCGGCCCATCGGGCTGGCGGGCGGCGTTCGGCCCAAATTTTTGCTTTTCCAGTTGAAGAAAACCCGACGTAAAACGGAGTGAAGAAGATGAATCACAAGTCTCGACGCACGCTGATCGCCTTTGCCATCGTGGCAATCCTTGGGGCAGGCGTGGCAACCTCGATACTGCGCCCCTGGCACGGCGGAGAAGCGCAGGCCGCCAATACCCCGCCGCCGGCGCCTGCAGTGGAGGTGGCATCGGCAGTAGGACAGACCATCACGGAGTGGGATGAGTTCTCCGGCCGCATCGAAGCCGTGGATCGCGTGGAAATTCGTCCGCGCGTCTCCGGCACCATCGAGACGGTGCATTTCCGCGAAGGCTCGATCGTGAAGAAGGGCGATCCGCTGTTCACGATCGATCCGCGTCCATACGCCGCGGAAGTGGCCAAGGCGGAAGCTGCCGTGGCCGCAGCGCAGGTGCGTGCCTCGCTGGCGCAAACCGAAAAGGCGCGCGCGCAACGGCTGCTGGACGACAACGCGATCTCCAAGCGTGAGTTCGACGAGCGCATCAACACGGCCAGCGTGAGTTCGGCCGACGTGCGCGGCGCGCAGGCAGCGCTGGAAGTGGCGAAGCTGAACCTGAGCTACACGCGCATCGTGGCACCGGTGTCCGGCAAGGTCTCGCGTGCAGAGATCACGGTGGGCAACCTCGTGGCCGCAGGCGCATCGTCGCCCGCGCTGACCACGGTAGTGTCGGTGTCGCCGGTCTATGCCAGCTTCGACGTGGACGAGCAGAGCTATCTGCGCTACACGGCGCCGGGCGCGACGGGCGGCAAGAACGACCTGCCGGTGTTCCTCGGCCTGGCGAACGAAGATGGCAACCCGCATCAGGGCAAGATCCACTCGGTGGACAACCGTCTGGATACGCGCAGCGGCACGATCCGCGTGCGCGCCATCTTCGACAACGCCGATGGCCGGCTGCTGCCGGGTCTGTACGCCAAGGTGAAGCTCGGTGGCGGCACGCCGCATCCGGCGGTGCTGATCAACGATCGCGCCATCGGCACGGATCAGGGCAAGAAGTTCGTGCTCGTCGTCGACAAGGCCAACAAGCTGGCGTATCGCGAAGTGGATCTTGGACCGACGTTCGAAGGGCTGCGCGTGATCCGCAAGGGTCTGCAGCCGGGCGAGAACATCGTGGTGAATGGTCTGATGCGTGTGCGTCCCGGTGACACCGTGGCGCCCAAGAGCGTGTCGATGGCCTATCGCAGCGAACTCGAACCGCGCACGACCACGCCGGACCGCAAGCAGGCGGCAGACGACGCCAAGGCCGAAAAGCCCAAGGTGAGCTGACGCGCCCCGCGCACAGGCAGTACTGAACTAAAAATCGCCCCCAAGGCAGTTTTGACATGGCGTCCGCCACGTGCGGACGGCCAGGGGGACTGCTTTCGCCGAGACCAAGATGAATCTCTCGAAATTCTTTATCGATCGCCCGATCTTCGCGGGCGTGCTGTCGGTGCTGATCTTCCTGATCGGCGCCATCTCGATGTTCAAGTTACCGATCTCGGAGTACCCGGAAGTGGTGCCGCCGTCAGTGGTGGTGCGCGCGCAGTTCCCGGGCGCCAACCCGAAGGTGATCGCCGAGACCGTGGCCACGCCGCTGGAAGAACAGATCAACGGCGTCGAGGACATGCTCTACATGAACTCGCAGGCCAACAGCGACGGCACGCTGACGCTGACGGTAACGTTCAAGCTGGGCACGGACCCCGACAAGGCGCAGCAGCTCGTGCAGAACCGCGTCTCGCAAGCCGAGCCGCGCCTGCCGGAAGACGTGCGCCGCCTGGGTATCACCACGGTCAAGAGCTCGCCCGACCTGACCATGGTGGTCCACCTCGTCTCGCCGAACAACCGCTACGACATGACGTACCTGCGCAACTACGCGCTGATCAACGTGAAGGATCGCCTCGCGCGTATCCAGGGCGTGGGCCAGGTGCAGATGTTCGGTTCGGGTGACTACTCGATGCGCGTGTGGCTCAACCCCGAGAAGATCGCCGAGCGCCAGCTTGCCGCGTCTGACGTGGTGCGTGCCATCCGCGAGCAGAACGTGCAGGTGGCTGCCGGTGTGATCGGCCAGTCGCCGTCGCTGCCGGGTACTGACCTGCAACTGTCCGTGAACGCGCAGGGCCGACTGCAATCCGTGGAGGAATTTGGCGACATCATCGTCAAGACCTCGCCGGATGGTGTGGTGACGTATCTGAAGGACATCGCGCGCATCGAACTGGGCGCGTCGGAATATGCGCTGCGCTCGCTGCTGGACAACAAGTCCGCCGTGGCGCTGCCGATCTTCCAGGCGCCGGGTTCCAACGCCATCCAGATCTCGGATGACGTGCGCAAGACCATGGCCGAACTGAAGCAGAACATGCCCGAGGGCGTGGACTACAGCATCGTCTATGACCCCACGCAGTTCGTGCGCCACAGTATCGAAGCCGTGACGCATACGCTGTTCGAAGCCATCGCGCTGGTGGTGCTGGTGGTGATCCTGTTCCTGCAGACGTGGCGCGCATCGATCATCCCGCTGCTGGCGGTGCCGGTGTCGATCGTCGGTACGTTCGGGCTGATGCATGCGTTTGGCTTCTCGATCAATGCACTGAGTCTGTTCGGGCTGGTGCTGGCAATCGGTATCGTCGTGGACGATGCGATCGTGGTGGTGGAGAACGTCGAGCGGAACATCGAGGAAGGACTGACGCCGAAGGAAGCCACGTACAAGGCCATGCGCGAAGTCAGCGGCCCGATCATCGCCATCGCGCTGACCCTGATCGCCGTGTTCGTGCCGCTGGCCTTCATGTCGGGCCTGACCGGTCAGTTCTACAAGCAGTTCGCACTGACGATCTCGATCTCGACGATCATCTCGGCGTTCAACTCGCTGACGCTGTCGCCGGCCTTGTCCGCGCTGCTGCTCAAGGGCCACGATGCGCCCAAGGACTGGCTGACGCGCGGTATGGACAAGGTGTTCGGCAAGTTCTTCGCGCGCTTCAACCGCTTCTTTGGCCGCAGCTCGGATAGCTATGGCCGTGGCGTGACCGGTGTGATTCGCCGCAAGGGTTCGGTGTTCGGCGTCTATGCCGTGATGCTGGTGGCCACGTGGGGCGTGTTCCAGATGGTGCCGAAGGGCTTCGTGCCGGCGCAGGACAAGCAGTATCTGGTGAGCTTCGCCAAGCTGCCCGATGGCGCGACGCTGGACCGCACCGAGGACGTGATCCGTCGCATGTCGGAAATCGCGCTGAAGCATCCGGGCGTGGAGTCGGCCGTGGCGTTCCCGGGTCTGTCGATCAACGGGTTCACCAATAGCCCGAGCGCTGGCATCGTGTTTGCCACGCTCAAGCCGTTCGACGAGCGCAAGAGCGCCGAACTGTCGGGTAACGCCATCGCGGCGGACTTGAACAAGCAGTACGGTGCGATCCAGGACGCGTTCATCGCCGTGTTCCCGCCGCCGCCTGTGCAGGGCCTGGGCACGATCGGCGGGTTCAAGATGATGATCGAGGACCGCGCCGCGCTGGGCTATGACGCGCTGTTCGATGCGACCAATGCGTTCATGACCAAGGCGCGCGCCACGCCGGAACTGGCTGGCATCTTCAGCAACTATCAGGTGAATGTGCCGCAGCTCGACGTACAGCTCGACCGTACCAAGGCCAAGCAGTTGGGCGTGCCGGTGACCGATGTGTTCGAGACGCTGCAGACCTACCTGGGTTCAGCGTACGTGAACGACTTCAACAAGTTCGGTCGCACGTATCAGGTGAAGGTTCAGGCCGATGCGCAGTTCCGTCAGCACGCCGAAGACATCCTGCAACTGAAGGCGCGTAGCTCGACGGGGGAAATGGTGCCGCTGTCGTCGCTGGTGAAGGTCAAGCAGAGCTTTGGTCCGGACAGCGTGATCCGCTACAACGGTTTCACGGCGGCTGACATGAACGGCGGTCCGGCCCCGGGCTTCTCGTCGGGTCAGGCGCAGGCTGCGGCAGAGCGGATTGCTGCGGAAACGCTGCCGAAGGGTATCGGCTTCGAATGGACCGAGCTGACGTATCAGGACATCCTCGCCGGTAACGCAGGCATCTGGATTTTCCCGCTGTGCGTGTTGCTGGTGTTCCTGGTGCTGGCTGCGCAATATGAAAGCCTGACGTTGCCGCTGGCCGTGATCCTGATTGTGCCGATGAGCCTGCTGGCTGCCATGACCGGTGTCTGGCTGACGCGTGGCGACAACAACATCTTCACGCAGATCGGCTTCATTGTGCTTGTGGGGTTGTCAGCAAAGAACGCGATCCTGATCGTGGAGTTCGCACGGGAACTGGAGCACCAGGGCCGCACCATCGTGCAGGCAGCCATCGAGGCTAGCCGTCTGCGTCTGCGCCCGATCCTGATGACGTCGTTCGCGTTCATCATGGGTGTGGTGCCGCTGGTGATCTCGACCGGAGCCGGTGCCGAAATGCGCCATGCGATGGGTGTGGCGGTGTTCGCCGGCATGCTGGGCGTGACGTTCTTCGGGCTGTTCCTGACGCCGGTGTTCTATGTGTCGCTGCGCCTGCTGGCCACGCGCCGCGAACGCCGCGAGGCGGTAGCCCGGGATGCATCGGCCTCGCACGCCGTGGCCTCCGCAGAGTAATGGTGAAAGACATGAAAGACGTCAACAACGTGATGAAGCACTACCTGCCGAAGCTCGCGACGCTGGCCGCCGCACTGGTGCTGGCCGGCTGCTCGCTGGCGCCGACGTACAAGGTGCCAGAGACGCCGACCGCCGCCACCTTCAAGGAGGCGGACGCCGCCGCAACGGAAGGCGCGCAGTGGAAGACGGCGGTGCCGTCCGAGGGCGAGCATCGCGGCGACTGGTGGAAGGTGTTCGGCGATGCCGACCTCGACCGCCTGATCGACGCGGCCAACAGCTACAACCAGGACCTGGCCGCTGCGGCGGCGCGCCTGAAGCAGGCGCGGGCCTTTACGGGCGCCACGGAGGCGGATCTGTATCCGCAACTGAGCGTTGGTTTCGATCCCACGCGTTCGCAACCTTCGGCGGCATCGCAGGGTTTGCCGGATGGCACGCGCGTTTCGGCGCAGACCGTGCTCAAGGCGCGCGCGTTTGCGAGCTACGAGCTGGACTTGTTCGGCCGCGTGGCCAGCAGCGTGAATGCCGCGCGTGCGGAAGAGAAGGGCGCCGAGGATCTGTATCGCTCGGTGCAACTGGCGCTGCAGGCGGATGTAGCCACGTCGTTCTTCGCACTGCGCACGCTCGACAGTGATCGTGAGTTGCTGAACGCAACGATCAAGCTGCGCGAGGATGCGCTGTCGCTGCTGCGCAAGCGCTACGAGGCTGGCGAGACCACCGATCTCGATCCGGCGCGCGCCGAAGCCGAACTCGGCACGGCGCGTGCGGATCTGGCCGGTATCGAGCGTCGCCGCGCGGCGCAGGAGCATGCGCTGGCGGTGCTGACCGGTGTGGCGCCCTCGCAGTTCGCGCTGACGGCGAAGACGTTCGACACCGTGCCGGTGGCGGTGCCTGCGGGGCTGCCATCCGAACTGCTCGAACGTCGCCCCGATATCGCGGCGGCGGAGCGGCAGATGGCGGCGGCCAATGCACGGATCGGCGTGGCTAAGGCCGCGTTCTTCCCGCGCATTTCGCTGACGGCGCTGTTCGGGTTCGAGTCGGGCGATTTGTCGAACCTGTTCAAGTGGTCATCGCGCACATGGATGCTGGGTCCGCTGGTGGGCACCACCGTGGCACAGACCGTGTTCGATGGCGGACGCAACAGCTCGAACCTGGCCGGCGCCCGTGCCGCGCACGAGGAAAGCGTGGCGCGCTATCGGCAGACGGTGCTGGTGGCATTCCGCGAGGTGGAAGACAGTTTGTCGGATGTGCGCTGGTTGAGCCAGCAATCGACCGCACTGGACAGTGCCTTGGCTGGTGCCAAGCGCGCACAGCGTATTTCACGCAGCCGCTATGACGCGGGTGCCGTGGACTACCTGACGGTCATCGACGCCGACCGCACGGTGCTGCAATCGCAGCGCGATGCGAATGCAGTGGCGGGTTTGCGTGCGGCGGCAACGGTGTCGCTGGTGCGTAGCCTGGGCGGCGGTTGGGGTCCGGTGCCGGAGAGTGTGGCGAAGAATTGAGGGTGGCTGCATAGAACCATCGCCCTTCGCTATGCGCTCCCCTCTCCCATGAAGTGGGAGAGGGGTGGGGGAGAGGGCGGGAGGTTCTGCTTGCCGACCACATCGCAATTTTCGCCGCCGGCCCTCTCCCCCTGCCCCTCTCCCGCCTTGCGGGAGAGGGGAGCAACCCGAGCGGGATTGGGAAGCATCCTACAGTGCCATCCCACAAAAACTGGCGCGATATCTCCAGCCTTCTACACTGGAGCTATCGCGCCATTTTTGTCTGGAGGGCCGCCATGCGAACGATTCTGGCGCTGATCATGGCGGCGCTGCCGCTTGTGGCCAGCGCCCAGCTTTCCACCAGCGGCTCCATCGCCGTGGGCGGCTCGGCGCACGTCAAGGGGCCGGTGACCGTGCTGGGCACGTTGAGTGTCGATGGCAATGTCTATGCCAAGGGGCCGATCACCGCCGCGTGGTTTGCCTCGCCGGGACGGGGATATCCCTCCGCGCCGCCCGGCCGATCTCTCCTCAAGGTGTTCAACGGGCCGCTCACCGTACAAGGGTCGATGGTGGTGCATGGAGACCTCGTCGTCGATGGCCCGATCACCGTGAACGGCCCGATCGAAGCGGGCGGCGGCCTCGATGCCGATGGACCGATGGTGGAGCGTCAGGCGCGCTGATGTAGCACAATGGCGACTTCGCTGACTGCCTCGATTTCGTCATGGCTCATGCTGCATCGCCGTTGGGACTCAGGAGCATCGCTCTGTTCGAAGCCGCCAAGGGCGCGCTGGTCATCCTCGCAGGGCTTGGACTCGTGGCGCTGCTGCACCGCGATGCGCAGGCGCTGGCCGAGATGATCGTCGCCCGGCTTCACATCAATCCTGCGAGCCACTATCCGAAAGTCTTCCTTGCCTTGCTGGCCGACCCCTCCAATGGGCGGCTCTGGGCCATCGGCGCGTCGGCGGCGGTGTATGCGCTCATGCGCTTTGCCGAGGCGTACGGACTCTGGCATGGCCGCGCGTGGGGTAACTGGCTGGGTGTGTGGTCGGGCGGCATCTATATTCCCGTGGAACTGTACGAAGCCATACGCCATCCCACGTGGCTGCACGTGGGGCTGGCCATTGCCAATGCGCTGATCGTAGTCTATCTCGTGCAGTCGCTGGCGCGGCACAAGGTGGCATAGTGCATCCAATCTGCTAAGGTAGACGCCCCCGCCGCGGTGCCTGGCGGCCGGCGTGTCAGACAGGCACCGATATCCGAGACATACAGAGACCCATCATGATTCACGAAATTGCACAGATCACGATCAAGCCCGGCATGGAAGCCCAGTTCGAAGCGAACGTGGCCAAGGCCAAGCCGCTGTTCCTGCGTTCGCGTGGGTGCCACGGCGTGAACCTGCAACGCTCCATCGAACAGCCGTCGCAGTACGCGCTCGTTGTGGCCTGGGAGACCGTGGAAGACCATATGGTCCACTTCCGCGAGTCCGATGAGTTCCAGGAGTGGCGCAAGCTCGTCACCGACTGCTTTGCGGCACCGCCCGCCGTGCATCACGTCAACACGGTGCTTTGAGCGGCCCATACGAACCTTGCGCCGGGATCGAAGCGAAAGGAGTCCGTCCATGAACACCCCTCCGCCGCGCCCCCGGCATTTCTCCATGCTCCGCGACCTGCAACTCGCGGATTTTTTCACGCTCGCCAACGCGGCGTGCGGCATGGGGTCCGTCTTCTACGCGATGTATTTCGTCGCGGAGCCTTCGCTGCGGTATTTCTATATCGCCGCGGCCCTTGCGCCCGCCGCGTTCATCTTCGATGTGCTTGATGGCCGCATCGCGCGCTGGCGCCATGCCCATTCGGCGCTGGGCCGTGAACTGGATTCGCTCTCGGACATCATTTCATTCGGCGTAGGCCCCGCCACCCTGGCCTTTGCGGCCGGCATGCGCGGCGGCTGGGACCTGGCCGCGCTGATCTACTTCGTATGCTGCGGCGTGAGCCGGCTGGCGCGATTCAACGTCACCGCCGAAACCCTTGCGGAGGGCAGCACGGCAGGCAAGGTCAAGTACTTCGAAGGCACCCCGATCCCTACCAGCGTGGTGCTCACCGGCGTGCTGGCGTGGTGCGCATCGGCGGGCAAGCTCGGCGATGCGCTGCCCGGCGGCGCTTGGGCAATCGGCGGCGGCACCTTCCATCCGCTGGCGTTGCTGTTCGTGCTGAGCGGCAGCCTGATGATCAGCAAGACGCTGCGCATTCCGAAGTTTTGAGTGGCCGGCCCCCGCGCAAGGCAGAGGGCCGGATTCATACTGGCGGTGCCAGCGGCTACACGATATCCACGACGAGATTGCGCTGCGCCGGCAGCTCGAAATGCACGGGTTCATCCGTGGCGCCCAGGATGGTGCGAAGGTCCCGTTTGAGACTGTCGATGTTCTGCAACGTCACGGTACGCCCGTCCCAATTGTTCAGCATCCGCTGGAACAGCGGCCACGACGCCGTGCGAATGATGCCGAACCATTCGGTGGAGCCCACGGGCGGCAGACCTATTTCGTTGATGATGTAGTGTTTCAGCAGGGTGCCAAGCCCCGGATTCTGAAACGCGCCCGTGTGCATGATCGCGCCCACGCCGATGTCCGGGTTGTGCGTGGCATACGCATTGCGGATGCCCAACGCCCCATGGTTGCTGACCTGGTCGCCAAACTTGATGAAGTTGCCCTGCTTGCCATCGGCAAACTGCGTGTAGCTGTTGATCTCGCAGCCTGGGCTGATCACGAAGTAAGTGTAGTTCCACATGGTTGGCTCCTTATTTCCACTGTGCGCCGGAGGCGGTCGGCCACCAGCCGGTCAGTTCGATCTGCCCGCGGCCCATGAACCATGTGTTGAGCGGGTTCGAGACGCGCAGCACCTGGGTGGTGCCGGCGACGAAGTCCATGCGGATGTCCATGTTGGTGGCATCCAGCGGAATGTCGGTGATCTGGCCCGTCAGCCCGCCTGAAATGCGGGTCTTGCGTTCCTGGGGCTGTCCGCCGCTGGTATAGGTCACCGTTGCATTGACGATGTACGAGCCCGTGTTGTGCAGCGACAGGTTCAGCGCCGAGATGTCGGCGATATAGCGCGGAATCACGATCGTCTCGCCCGCGAACGACGAGAACTCGTAGGCGTACGCCACCGGGTCGTTCTGCTCGACGATATTCGCCTTGCTCGGGAAGATGCGCTTCTCGACGTTGTCCACCGTGCTGGTGCTCTTGTACGAGCCCTTGAGCGAGGCGGACTGGTCGCTGCCGGTCATGGCCGAGACACCGTCGACCGAACCCGTGATGCTGAACTCGCTCTTGTCCTGCCGCGAGCCCAGGTTCACGCAGCCGTCGGTCAGCCACACCTTGGTGATCATGCCGAAGCCCTGCACGATGTTCGCGCCATTGGTCTTGTGGACGCTCTTGGCAACGTCGTAGATCTCCTGGTAGTTGTCGAGCATGTACTGCGCGGCGTTCTCGACATAGGCCACCCCATAGGCGGAACCCTGCGACGTCAGCGATCCCTTGCTGCCGAATTCCCATTTGCTCTGCAGGCCGATGGTGACTTCGGTACCCGTCGTGGGATCGAGATAGGGCACGTCGAACTGCACGCCGGCGGTGGTCTGCCTGACGTGGCCCTGTTCCAGGTGCCAGTCCACGGAGGCACGTTGTTCCGTGGGCGTGAGGTCCATCTGGTGGTGTGCCAGCTGGACATGGGTATCGCTGGGATCGAACCAGCCCAGGGCCCCTACCTGGATCTCGGGGTCGAGTGTCCAGTTGCCCCACGCGTAGCGCTCGGTGTTGCGCAACAGGTGGGTCAGCTGGACGTTCCATTCTGTGCCTTCGGTGCCGTTGATGTTGCTCGGCTCCGCAATGATCTCGTAGCCGGTTGGCTCGTTGTGAGACATGGATGATTTTCCTTTCATAAGATGGGTCAGCGGGTACAGCCGGACGCAGTAGAGACCGGAACCCGATCATCCATCCATGGATCAGGATTTGTGTCCGTGTCTGACAGGGACGAGACCCAGCGGTGTGGCATTGCGTAGCCATCGAAACTATTTAATTCGAGCGACAAAATCCTGAAATCGACGCGCGGTAATCCATGCGCTATGGTCGGCCACGAACCGAACCCCTGCCTGGAGCCGCTGTCGTGCCGATTTCCACCCTGACCCGGATCACCTTTTCGTCCTTGCTCATAGCAGGCGTCTCTGCCTGCAGTACGTCGCAGAGCCCGTCATCGCCCTACAAGATGACCACGTCCACGCCGCCGGAAATCACTACGCCTGCGGTGGTGGAGACGCGCATCGGCAAGCTCGAATTCTTCGACGGTGTGCCGACTGCCGAGACCGCGCAGAAGGCCTACGACAACATCGATTTCGCACGCGGCGTGGAAGTGTTCCTGAACGGCATTCCCGGCGCATCGCTCGTGGCCATCCGCACCGGACTGCGCGAGGTGGGCGCGGTCAACAATACCGTCGGCATTTTCGAGACGCTGATGGATTCCTCGTCGCTGTTCCTGACGCCGAATACGGAGTCGGTGTACTTCTGGAACTGGCTTGACCTCAAGGATGGTCCGATGGTCGTCGAGACGCCGCCGAACATCCTCGGCGTGGTCGATGATTTCTGGTTCCGTTTTGTGGCGGACCTTGGCAACGCGGGACAGGACAAGGGCAAGGGCGGCAAGTACCTGTTTGTGCCGCCGGGCTACAACGGCCCGCTGCCATCGAGCGGTTACTTCATCGTGAGATCGCAGACCTACGGCAACCTGCTGTTCGGACGCGGTTTCATGCAGCATGGCGACCCCAAGCCCGCCGTGGCCAACATCAAGTCCGGACTCAAGGTGTACAGGCTGTCGGAGGCCCGCAACCCGCCGCAGATGAAGTTCGTCAATATGTCTGGCCGCGTCATGAATACGGTGCACGCCAACAACTTCAAGTTTTTCGAGGAGGTCAATCAGATCATCCAGGAAGAACCCGCCGGCGCGTATGGGCCCGATATGACCGGGCTGTTCATGGCGATCGGGATGGAGAAGGGCAAGCCGTTCGCGCCGGATGCGCGCATGAAGCGCATCCTGACTGACTCGGTGGCGGTGGGCAACGCCACGGCGCGTGCGATTGATTTCCGTAACCGCAGCCAGGAAGCGCTGATCTACCCGGGCCGCCACTGGACCACGCCGTTCATCGGCGGCAGCTATGAATGGCTCAAGAACGGCGCGCGCAATTTCGACGCCCGCACGCTGTTCTTCTATGCAGCCACGATCGATACACCAGCCATGGCCATGGCAATGCCCGGCATCGGCTCGCAATACGCGGCGTCGAACCTGGATGCCGCCGGCAAGCCGTTCGATGGCGGAAAGACCTACCGCATGCGCGTGCCTGCGAATGTGCCTGCCAAGGATTTCTGGTCAGTCGTGGCGTATGACACGCAGACGCGCTCGATGCTGCAGACGGACCAGCAGTTCCCTAGTCTGTCCAGCGAGAAGTCGATGCAGAAGAACGCCGATGGCACCGTGGACGTCTATTTCGGGCCCAAGGCACCGGCTGGCAATCCGGCTAACTGGATCCAGACGATTCCCGGCAAGAGCTGGTTCACGATCTTCCGTCTCTACGGTCCGCTGCAGCCGTGGTTCGACAAGACGTGGAAACTCGAGGACATCGCGGAAGTGTCCTGAACGTCGATGTCAGGAGGGTTTCCGGTTGGGGCGGGGGCGTCTGCAGAGTTTGTCCGCGAGGACTAGAATCCTTGCAGTCTCTCCCGCAAGCACGCCAACAAGGCGGCACTCCCAAAAGGAAACCCTCCATGTCTCATCTCTTCGATCCGTACAAGATCGGCGGCCTCGCGCTGGCCAACCGCATCGCCATCGCGCCGATGTGCCAGTACTCGGCAGAGGAAGGATCGGCCACGGACTGGCACATGATCCACCTTGGCAATATGGCGCTGTCCGGTGCCGGATTGCTCATCATCGAAGCCACTGCCGTGTCAGCGGAAGGGCGCATCTCGCCGGCCGATCTCGGCCTCTACAACGATGCCAACGAAGCGGCCCTGGCCCGGGTGCTTGGCGCCGTGCGCAAGTACTCCCCGATTGCCGTGGCCATGCAACTGGGCCATGCTGGCCGCAAGGCGTCTAGCCAGGCGCCGTGGGATGGGGGCGCGCAGATTCGCCCCGACCAGCCCACTGGCTGGCAGACGGTGGCGCCGTCCAACGTGCCTCACAGCCCCGACGAAGCGCCCCCGGTGGCGCTTGACAAGGATGGTCTCAAAAAGGTGCGCGACGATTTTGTGGCGGCCGCCAAACGCGCGGCGCGTCTGGGCATCGATGGCATCGAGGTGCATGGCGCGCATGGGTATCTGCTGCACCAGTTCCTTTCGCCCATTGCCAACCATCGCACCGATGAATACGGCGGCAGCCTGGAGAACCGCATGCGCTTTCCGCTCGAAGTGTTCGACGCGGTGCGTGAGGCGTTCCCGGCGGACAAACCGGTCTGGATGCGCGTGTCGGCCACGGACTGGGTGCCGAATGGCTGGGATATCGACGGCACCATCGCGCTCTCTCATGCACTGAAGGCGCGCGGCTGCGCGGCGATTCATGTGAGCACAGGCGGTGTCTCGCCACAGCAGGCTATCAAGATCGGACCGGGATACCAGGTGCCCTACGCGCAACGCGTGAAAGCGGAAGTGGGCCTGCCCACGATGGCGGTGGGGCTCATCACCGAACCCGAGCAGGCAGAGGCCATCGTCGCCAACAACGAAGCCGACGTGATCTCGATTGCGCGCGCGATGCTGTATGACCCGCGCTGGCCGTGGCACGCCGCGGCGAAGCTCGGCGCGCAGGTGTCTGCCCCCAGGCAGTACTGGCGCTCCCAGCCGCGCGGGCTGGAGCATTTGTTTTTCGATATGAAGCACGGGCAGCGGTAAGCGTCAGCGTTCGTTCTCCCGATTGTTTGCTCCCCTCTCCCGCCTTGCGGGAGAGGGGCGGGGGAGAGGGCAAGCCGATCAAATCTCGACATGGTCGGCAAGCAGAA
>NZ_JBDKXK010000160.1:0-377 GCF_039710735.1 Cupriavidus sp. DL-D2
TCGGCGTGCGTCACGCACATGCCGTGCGGCGCGCCCGGGTAGATCTTCAGCGTGGCGTGCTTGATGATCTTGGCCGAGAGCTTGCCGGCGTTGTCGATCGGCACGATCTGGTCGTCGTCACCATGCAGCACCAGCGTGGGCACGTCGATCTTCTTCAGATCGGCGGTGTAGTCCACTTCCGAGAACTCCTTGACGCACAGGTACTGGCCCAGAATGCCACCGGCCATGCCCTGCGCCCAGAAGGCGTCGATGGTGCCTTGCGAAACCTTCGCGTTCGGACGGTTGAAACCGAAGAACGGCACGGCCAGGTCCTTGTAGAACTGCGAGCGGTTATCGGCCACACCCTTGCGGATGCCGTCGAACACTTCGATGGGCAG
>NZ_JBDKXK010000161.1:0-369 GCF_039710735.1 Cupriavidus sp. DL-D2
GCGCGGCGCGCCAAGCGTCTTGCACACTACCGCCACCGGCCAGACCTTCTCCGCCTGCTCGATCACTTCGTATTGCGATCGAGTTCCTTGACGAAGAAGGTCGTGGACTTTTTTAGGATGTCACGCTCCCGTTCGAGTCGTGCCACTTGCTTCTCCAGCTCGCGGATACGCGCCTGGTCTGGCGACATGTTCGCCGGTCCAACAACCACCGGCGCTGCCTTCGGCTGCCGGTCGCCAAGCCAGCGTCTTAGCGCCGTCTCACCCACGCCGAGCGCCTTGGCCGCCTGCGTAACCGAATAGCCTTGCTCCAGTACCAGATTCACGGCGTCAGCCTTGAACTCTTCCGTAAAGCCCTTGCGTGCCATTTTT
>NZ_JBDKXK010000162.1:0-365 GCF_039710735.1 Cupriavidus sp. DL-D2
TCGCGCTTCACGGCGTGGTTCAGGTCGGGGAATTTCAGCGGGTCGCGCAGGAAGAAGACCGGCGTGTTGTTGCCCACCAGATCCCAGTTGCCTTCTTCGGTATAGAACTTGATGGCGAAGCCGCGAATATCGCGTTCGGCATCGGCGGCACCGCGCTCGCCGGCCACCGACGAGAAACGCATGAACAGTTCGGTTTTCTTGCCGACTTCCGAGAACAGGTTGGCGCGCGTGTACTTCGTGATGTCATGCGTGACGGTGAACGTGCCATAGGCACCGGAACCCTTGGCGTGCATGCGGCGCTCGGGGATGACCTCGCGGTCGAAGTGGGCCAGTTTCTCCAGGAACCAGACATCCTGCAGCAGGGC
>NZ_JBDKXK010000163.1:0-329 GCF_039710735.1 Cupriavidus sp. DL-D2
GTGCGAGAAGACGACCGGACGGCCCGAGCCCCAGTCCTTGTAGAAAATCCGCGTGCCGTCCTTCGTCACGACGTAGCTAGCCTGGCGGGCATGACGGCCGCCAGCGGGCGCGGCTTCGGCCGCGGACGGGGCCAATGCGCCGACGGACACCACCGATGCGGCGGCGGCACCGACCGTGCTGCTGACAAGCAGCTTGCGGCGCGACGCGTCCAGTTGTTCAGCGTTTTGTTGGGGGACGATGTTCGACATGAGCCTTTCCTGAAAAATTGATTCAAGTTGTCTGATTACTTTGCTTCGATCTTCTCGATCGCGGCGGCCACGCCTGCGCC
>NZ_JBDKXK010000164.1:0-318 GCF_039710735.1 Cupriavidus sp. DL-D2
GCCCGATAAAACCTCAAACTTATTGAACACCTTTTTATACCGGAGAATCACCATGTCGAACGCCAACAACGCCAAGCTGGAAGTCCTGACCCCGCGCAACAGCCAACTGATCTTCATCGACCACCAGCCGCAAATGGCCTTCGGTGTGCAGTCGATGGACCGCCAGACCATGAAGAACAACGTCGTGGGCCTGGCCAAGGCAGCCAAGATCTTCGACGTGCCGACCACGATTACCACCGTCGAGAGCGAATCGTTCTCCGGCTACACCTACCCCGAACTGCTCGACGTGTTCCCCGGCAAGGAAACGCTCGAACGCAC
>NZ_JBDKXK010000165.1:0-314 GCF_039710735.1 Cupriavidus sp. DL-D2
GCCGTGATCGATTCCATTCGTCTACGTCCGGGGGCCGTATGAAGTTTGTTTCTCGCCGCAATGTTCTTTTGGCGATGGGTGTAATGCCTGTCATCGCCATTTCCAATGGCGTGTGGAGTCTTCGCAAGCCCGCCATGACAGTTGGGCAAGTCATGGGCTATCTCTGTGAAGAGGTGTTTCCAACGAGCAATGAAAGAGACTATCGGACGAACCTGGACCCTGGGTCACGAGGGATGACTCGTGGCTTGCGGCAACTCCAAGCTGCGTCACTGGGGAGGCGAAGCTTCGTTTGAGATGGCAGTCGATTTCTCGCT
>NZ_JBDKXK010000166.1:0-308 GCF_039710735.1 Cupriavidus sp. DL-D2
CCCCGCGATGCTTAGTCCGCCATATGTCGGTTCGGACGAGAACGCATCGCAGCCAGTGAGCAACGATGTCATCAAGAAGACGATTCCCGCCAGCCGTACTTTGATCCTGGTCTTAACCATGGCTTGTTCGCTTTTTCTTGTTGGCAGCGTTACCGCGTTTCAGCGCCTCGGCGGTTGATGCTGGGAGGGCTTCCATGGCACTACCGAAGGCGCCGGGTTTCTCCCTGGTCCCGGCGATGATCTTTCGAACTGCCGGGTGCTCGTCGAACTTCGGATTCAGCAGCGTGTAATAGACGTACTGCTGCAGA
>NZ_JBDKXK010000167.1:0-303 GCF_039710735.1 Cupriavidus sp. DL-D2
CTGATGAGCCAGGGCGTAGCCGTCGCCAGCGCCTTCGGCCTGATGCCCGGTATCGGACTGACCGCCGAGCAGATGCGCCAACTCACGACAGATATCGTGTGGATGGTGTCGCAGGACGTCACCCTGCCCGATGGGTCCACGCAATCGGTGCTGGTGCCAAAGGTCTATCTCGCGCACGGCAATGGCGTGAACCTGAACGCCACGGGCGCACTGGTCGCCGGCAACAGCGTGGAGATCCGGGCGACGGACAATGTCGCGAACAGCGGCGCCATCGTTGGCGATAAGTCCACGAAGGTGATCGGC
>NZ_JBDKXK010000017.1:0-17622 GCF_039710735.1 Cupriavidus sp. DL-D2
ACTGGCGCTCCCAGCCGCGCGGGCTGGAGCATTTGTTTTTCGATATGAAGCACGGGCAGCGGTAAGCGTCAGCGTTCGTTCTCCCGATTGTTTGCTCCCCTCTCCCGCCTTGCGGGAGAGGGGCGGGGGAGAGGGCAAGCCGATCAAATCTCGACATGGTCGGCAAGCAGAACCTCCAGCCCGCGCCCCCCAACCCCCACCCCCAGGCGCCGGCGAGGGGGGCCCCCCACAACCCCCCCCCGTCCCCCCCCCCCGCCCTTGGGGGTGGGGGGGGGGGCAGCGGGCAAGCCGATCAAATCTCGACATGGTCGGCAAGCAGAACCTCCAGCCCTCTCCCCCAACCCCTCTCCCACTTGCGCGGGAGAGGGGAGCCCATCACATCCCCCCACATTCCCCCCGCACCGCACCATCCCTCAAACGCCCATAACGAAGGGATAACCATGATTGCCGCGCCCTGACGATGGCGCGACCATCGGCCTCAATAGATTGCAGCGGCATTACAAAATGCGGGTGCCCCACGAGCCGGCCCGCGCGTCACAGAAGTAGTCGTAGAACGAACTCTGGGAGACACCATGCAAGTCTATGACAGCCTCGTCTATATCTGCGCCATGTTGCTGCTGTGCATGTATGCCTATCTGGGCGTGCAGTCGCAGAGCCTGGCGTTCAAGTACGTCTCGCCGGCCATCGTCGGCGTGCTCGTCTTTGCCTATTCGCTGATGCCGATGCGCCCTATTGGCTGATGACCGCAGGGCGTTCTCGCATCGTGTTCATGCGCCTGCGCGAAGCAGGCCGCTGATGGCCGCGTGAAGTTCGCCGGGCACTACGGGCTTGTGCAGCAGCGCGGTGCCACCAGCGTGGACATTGCGCAGGCGATCGGCGGCGGTATCGCCGGTGATGATGATGGTGGGAATCTGGCGGCCCGCGCGTTCGCGGATAGCCGCCGTTGCCTCGTGGCCGGTACGCTGACCGCGAAGGCGATAGTCCGCCAGGATCAGGTCGGGCACGAAGCCGCTGTCGACCACGGCGAGCGCGTCTTCTTCGGTTTCGGCGGTGCGGCTCGGACAGTTCCAGACAGAGAGCAGTCCGGCCATCGCCTCGCGGATGGCGGCGTCGTCGTCAATCACAAGGACGCGCAGGCCGTCGAGCCGCACGGCGATGTCGGGATGCGCAGTTTCCTCGGGCGCCGTCCAGGCCAGCGGCAAGCGCAGCCGGAAGACCGATCCCCGGCCGGGGGCGGACGCCACCGTCACGCGCGTCTGCATCGTGCGCGCAAGTCCTTCGACAATCGCGAGCCCCAGCCCCAGTCCCTTGCGCTGGTCGCGCTCCGGATTGCCGAGCTGGTGGAATTCCCGAAAGATCTCGACGTGCTGCGCAGCGGGAATGCCGATGCCGGTATCCCAGACTTCCACCGACACATGAAAGCGCCGGATCCGGCAACCCACGAGCAGCCCGCCGCTGTGTGTGTAGCGGATAGCGTTGGCAATCAGGTTGCGCAGGATGAGTTCGATCAGCGTGGGGTCACCGAACAGCGTGGCCGTGGTGTCGCGCGTGCGGTAGACCAGGCCGCGTTCGTTGGCTTGCGGCGCGAACTCGTTTTCCAGCTTGTGCAGGATCGGCTGCAGCCGGAAGGGTTTGGGGCGCGGCGTCACCACGCCGGCATCGAGCTTTGAGAAGTCGAGCAGCGTGTTCAGCATCTCGCGTGCTGCGCCAGACGATGCCTCGATGTGGTCAAGCAACTGGCGCTGATGAGGGTCGAGCGACGTGCGGCCCAGCGAGACCAGGAACAGGCCAAGTGCATGCAGTGGCTGGCGCAGGTCGTGGCTGGCCGATGCCAGGAATACAGACTTGGCGCGATTCGCTTCTTCGGCGGCGCGCTGCGCATGGCCCGCGCGTGCGGTCTGGTTGCGCAACTGTGAAATCAGTTCCACGTTCTCGAAGCGCAGCGCAATGGCATGCGCAGCTACGCGCGAGTAGTTGCGCGCAAACACGATCAGCACAAACAGGTAGAGCGGCGTGCCGAGGAACATCGGCAGGTAGGCCACATCGTGCGTGTTCAGGAAGACGATCCACACCGGCACGATGGCAGGCACGAAGAAGCCCACGGCCACGGGCAGGCAGGCCGAGAAGACTGCCAGCGCGGCGGCGCTCATACCGGCGATCAGCGACAGCACGCAGATCACCACCGCCGGCGAGCGGATATCGAGATAGAGCCATGCGGCCAAGCCCCACAAGCTGCCGATCAGCACCAGCATGGCGGTCATGGCGCGGGCGTAGCGGCCCGACCCGGATTCGGTCAGCCGGCCCGGCAGGGCGAAGCGGCCAAAATGCGCGAGGGCGCAGAGCGCCACCGTCGCGGTGGCCCACGGCAGGCCGCCCGGGTGTCCATCGGTCAGCGCCAGCCCTAACCCCAGGATCAGCGCGGCCAGTGAGCAGCCGAGCATGGCCATGCCGAAGCTCTGGTCGATCAGCTCCATCTGCCCTGTGAGCAGGCGCGGCTCGGCGTAACGGGGAAGCAGGGGCAGGCGGCGCAGCAGGGGCGGGAGCGACAGGGCCATGGTTGCGCGGAATCAGCGCTGGGCCTGCACGAGGCCGCGCCGCTGCGCTTCCAGAATGGCCTCCACGCGGCTGACCACGCCCAGGTGATCGAGGATCGCCGCCACATGAACCCGCACCGTGTTTTCGGACAAGCCCAGGTGATAGGCAATGACCTTGTTCGAGCGGCCCAGGTTGAGCTGGTTCAGCACTTCCAGCTGGCGCGGTGTGAGCTGGCTCGGCTGGTACGCGGATGTGGCCAGGGTGCGGTGTTCCTCCGCGGGAAAATGCGTGCCGCCCGCCAGGCAACCCGCAATGGCTTGCTCGATCTCGTGCGCATCGGCGGACTTCGGCAGGAACCCGGCAATCTCGCGGCGCGCTTCGGCCGGGATCGCCTCGATGCCGGAGGTGCCCGAGACGATCACGATGCGCGCGGCCGGAAAGTGCCGCCGCAGCACCCGTATGCCCTCGATCCCGTTCAGGCCAGGCATCTGGATATCGAGCAGCACGATATCCACGGGCTGGGTGCCATGCTGCTCCACGGCCTGCATCACGGCGCCAGCCTCGATGATCGACGCCACGCTGGGGCTGTCGGCCAGCAAGAGCTTCAGGCCGGTGCGAAACAGGGTGTGATCGTCGATAAGCAGCAGGCGGGCGCGCGACATGGGGGCAGGACGCAAGTGGCGGAAACGGCAGGTTCCTGATTGGACTGGATTCGACGCGGCTTGTCCATGCCCGCACGGCCTCGATCGATAGAAGTAGTCCGGAAAGATTATTGGCAGCGTAGTAGGCCGGTGACAGAGTCGGCCATGGACAAATTCCGCGACTTGTCCATACCACTTCTCATACCCGCTACCTCCCGGCTGCGGGTATTTTTTTGTGTGGCGATTGAGGACGTCAGGCAGCCTTGCCTCGGCCTTTGACTTCCTGAAGTGACCTATGACAATCACGGATAAGTGGCGCCGAAGTCCCCCACTCACCGTACCCCTCACGCAACAAACGCCCGATACCCCTCTTTTCATGTATTGCAAACGGTACATGCAATGCTGTTACAATCGACACGTTTGCTTACAAAAAGTGATTTTTGTAGCAGAAAAAATAAATATATCGGGGTGGAGTCTGCTATGAAGGTTGTCGTTCCCTTCCTGTTTTCCGCATTGGTTGTCGTTGCCGGGTGTGCACAAAGCCCGGAGTCGCAGTTGGCGCCGCGTTCGCAGACGGTGCGTCTGTGCAATGGCAATAGCTGCACGGATCAGGACCGCCGTATCTCGACGTTCCAGGGCGCCCCGGTGGATGCCGAGGCCGAGCGGCGCTTCAACGCGCTGGTGCAGGTGGCCGAGCGCAATCCGAACGCGGCCTATGACCTGGGTTTGCGCCTGCTGCGTGGCGATGGCGTGGAGCGCAACAGCTACCAGGCAATCGAATGGCTGCGCAAGGCTGGCGACAACGGCCACGTGCAGGCCCAGTTGGCGCTGGGGCGTCTCTACCTGATGGGTTTCGAGGAAATGGGCTCGGACCCCGCCGAGGCGGAAGCCTGGCTGACCCGTGCGGCGGCCAAGGGCAACAAGGAAGCCGCCGAACTGATTCCGCAAGCGCAGGCCGCCAAGAAGGACGAGCAGGCCCTGTATCGCGTGCGCGAAGCCTATCGCAAGTCCTGGATCGGTTGGTACAGCGGTTATCCGTACTACTACGTCTGGGGCAATTCCGGCTGGTACCTGCGTTAGGCATGGGTTGAGGCCTGCGGCAGGTTTGCCACGCAGGCCACTTCCGCCCCCGCTCGCGCCGGAACACTTCCCGCGTGGGCATCGCTCCCTGAATCTCTTATCTATCCGTCTACAGGAACGCGTTTCTCATGCAGAAGAAGACATCTTTGCGCCTGGCCACCCTGGCCGCTTCCCTGGTTCTGGCAGGTTGCGCCGGCATGCCCGGTGGCGGCGGTTCGATCACCACCGGCAACGCGCCGACGGCCGCCACGGGCGCTGCGGGCGGCGCCACCAGCGTGAATGCCAATCCGACGCTGGAACGTTGCGACAAGCCGCTTGGCACGCTGGCGGTGGACGATGGCCGGGGCAAGGAGTGGTATGCAAGCTTTGGCGCCACCACCAAGATCACGACCATCGAGCCGCTGATCCGC
This sequence comes from Cupriavidus sp. DL-D2, assembly GCF_039710735.1. Classification (NCBI taxonomy): domain Bacteria; kingdom Pseudomonadati; phylum Pseudomonadota; class Betaproteobacteria; order Burkholderiales; family Burkholderiaceae; genus Cupriavidus; species Cupriavidus sp. DL-D2. The sequence goes on from NZ_JBDKXK010000017.1 coordinate 4,667, forward strand.
CTGGCCGTGCAGCAGTCGAACTGCTTCGTGATCACGTCGGTGGGTAACAATCGTACCGAGAGCAAGCTCACCGCGATCACGGACAAGCAACGCAACTCGGGCGAGTTCCGCGCCGGTTCGAAGCAGCAGAAGGGTCAGCGCGTGGCCGCCGACTACTACATGGAACCGGCCATCATCATCGACAACGATCCCACGGGCCAACTGGCCGCGGGCGTGGGCAGCCTGTTCGGCAGCGTGGGTGCGCTGGTGGGCGGCGCCATGTCGAGCAAGGTTTCCGTCGTGACGCTGACCATGATGGACATCCGCTCGGGCGTACAACTGTCGATCTCGGAAGGCAATGCGACGGCCACCAACTTCGGTGCGGCGCTGGGCGCGTTCGGCGGCGGTGCCGCTGGCGGTCTGGGCGGTTTCTCGCGCACGCCGGAAGGCAAGGCCACCGTGGCGGCGTTCATGGACGCCTACAACAACATGGTCGTCTCGCTGCGCAACTACAAGGCCCAGGAAGTCAAGGGCGGCCTGGGTCGCGGCGGCCAACTGAAGGTCGGTTCGTAATCTGCCTCGCTGATCTCCTGGCCCGCCCCGGCGGCGGGCGGGAGATCGACCCGCCTCGTCCTGAGGCGGTTTCTTTCCAGCTTGATGTTTGGGTCGACGTTCTAGTCGATCAGCCTGCCGTCCGCATCGAAGAACGGATGCAGCTGGCCGTGGTCGCCGCTGGCGGCCAGATGCGTGACCAGTCCGTGCGACGGGTGCCACCAGTGCAGCAGGTAGCCAGGTGGCTCCATGCGAAAGCGCGACGCGGCTTGCGGATCGAGGTCGAGCGCCACCTGATGGGCCGGGCCCGGTGCGGTCATCGCAATCGTGCCGCCGAAGCGTCGCGTGATGTGCCGATGCAAATGGCCGCAGATCACGCGTTCCACCTGCGGATGGCGGGCGATAACCGCTTCCAGCGCGGCGGCGTTGTCGAGCCCCTGCACGTCCATGTGTCCGATCCCGGTATGAAAGGGCGGATGGTGCAGCATGACCAGCGTCGGGCGCACGGGAGCGGCATTCAGCGTGGCGTCGAGCCAGGCCAGGCCATCGGGTTGCACGCGGCCGCCGGGCTGACCGGGCTGCGTGCAGTCGAAGCCGATGAGCCGCAGCGGTCCGGCATCGATGGCGTAGTGCATCGGTGCCTCGCCATCTCCGGCTTCGAACAGGTAGTCGTGATCGGGAAAGACGCGCCGCAGCGACGTGCGGTGATCGTGATTGCCGGGGAGCAGTTTCACCGGCATCGGCAGGCGCTGCAGGATATCGCGCAGGAAGCGGTATTCGTGCTCGTCGCCGAAGTCGACCAGATCGCCGGTGACCACCACGATGTCGGCCAGTTGCGGCGCAGCCAGGATGGTGTCGATCAACGCATGCAGTGCACCGGCGGTGTCCACGCGGCGATAAGACAGCTTGCCGCCCGCCTTGATATGCAGGTCGGTGATCTGGGCGACGAGATAGGGTTTGCCGAGCGCGTCAGGCGTGTTGGGCGTGTTGGGCGTGGCTACGGTCATGCGGCTTGTGGAAGGGTGATCAGGTGATTGGTGTCGATGCGCAGGCCCACGCGCTGGCCGGTCTGCCAGGCGTCGCGCCGTGCCGTATCGACGATGAGCGGTGCACCGGCGCCGACATCCACCAGCAGACGTGTGTGATCGCCGAGGAATAGCGCGGTCACGATCGCGCCTTCCACATGCGCGTGATCGGCCTCGACCAGCGTGACGTCCTCGGGGCGGAACATCAATCGCACCGATGCGGACACCGGCATCTCCTGTGGCGGGCCCATCGGCACGGTGCCGCCCGGCACACGCCAGCGGCCGGCTTCGGCCTGCCCTGTCAGATGGTTCATCGTGCCGATGAAGTCCGCCACGAAGGCATTGGCTGGCTGGCGGTAGATATCCTGCGGCGTGCCGGATTGCGCAATGCGGCCACGGTCCATCACGATGATGCGGTCGCCCAGCGCCATGGCTTCGGCCTGGTCATGGGTGACATACACCGCCGTGATACGCAGGCTGCGCAGCAACTGGTTGATATCGGCGCGCAGGGTGTCGCGCAGCTTGGCGTCCAGCGCGGTGAGCGGTTCATCGAGCAGCAGCACGCGCGGCTGCACGGCGATGGCGCGGGCCAGCGCCACACGTTGACGCTGGCCGCCCGATAGCTGATCGATGCGCCGGTCCGCGAGCGGTTCCAGATGCATCATCGCAAGCATTTCATCCACGCGGCGGCGACGCGTGGCGGCATCGGTGCGGCGCACACGCAGGCCGTAGCCGATGTTCTCGGCCACGGTCATGTTCGGAAACAGCGCGTAGTTCTGGAACACCATGCCCACGCCGCGTCGCTCGATGGGTTGGTCCGTCACACGCGTATCGCCGAACCAGATCTCGCCGCCGGCATCGGCCTGCTCCAAACCGGCGATGATGCGCAACGTGGTGGTCTTGCCGCAGCCCGAGGGGCCGAGCAGCACGACCGTTTCGCCAGCGCCGATGTCCAGGTCGAGCGGTTGCAGCGCGACGGTGCCATCGGCAAAGGTCTTGGCGCACTGGCGCACGCGGATCGAAGTCGGTTCATGCATGGCGGGTCTCGGCGGCAGGGCGCGTGGTCGTTTGGGGGGAGGTAGCGAGCGGGGCAATGGGCTCGGCAACGGCATCCGGCGTGTGGCGGCGTGCGCGAGCACCCAGCGCACTCATCCACTGCATGAAGACCAGCAGCGGAATGATCATCACGAAGAAGACGATGGTGTAGGCGGAGCCGATTTCCAGCCGCATCGACGCGTAGCTGTCGGCCAGTCCTACGGGCAGTGTCTGCGTGGTGGGGGTATGCAGCATCCACGTCAGGTTGAATTCGCCCATCGACAGCGTGACCACCATCAACGCGCCGGCCAGGATGCCCTGGCGGCAGTTCGGCAGCACCACGGTGAAGAAGCGTTGCATCCGCGTGGCGCCCAGGCTGGCGGCGGCGTCTTCGAGCGTGCGGATGTCGATGGCCGAGAGAATCGCCAGCACCGATCGCACCATGAACGGCAGCGTGAACAATACGTGACCGATCAGGATGAATACCCAGCTTGTGCGCAGCCCTTGCAGGCTGCCGTAGAGCAGGATCAGCCCCAGCGCGGTAGCCAGACCCGGCACCGCCACGGGCAGCATCAGCAGTTCCTCGATCAGCCGCGTCACGCGATTGCGGCGCAGTGCCATGTAGTACGCGGCAGGCACGCCGATTACCAGCGTGCAGGCCAGGCAGGCCAGCGCGATGCCCACCGACAGAAAGATGGTGTTGCGATACAGCGACCAGACTTCGACGAGCCAGCGCGTGGTCAGCCCGCTCGACAGCCCGACGAAGATGTTGTTGGTGAGGCCGGCCAGCACGGACAGCACCACGGGTACGGTCATGAATGCGCAGACGGCCAGCGTGAGTGCGAGTTGCAGCCAGTATCCGGTGCGGCGGGGTTGGGACGTGACAGATGTTTTCATCGATGAAGTCCCTCAGGCCGTGGCGGCAACGGCGTCGCCGGAGTACCAGCGCGCCAGCGCCAGCAGGGCCCAGGTGACTACGCCAAGCAGGATCGACAGCGCGGCGGCCATGCCGAAGTTGGCGTAGTTGGTGAACTCGTTGTAGATGGTCAGCGGCAGCACGTCGAGTTGCGTGGCCAGCGTAAAGGCGGTGCCAAACGCGCCCATGCTCGTGGCAAAGCAGATGGCACCGCTCGACAGCATGGACGGCATCAGCGCGGGCAGCATCACGTCGCGCACCACGCGCCACGGGCTGGCGCCCAGCGAGCGGGCCGCTTCTTCCAGCGAGGTATCGAGCTTTTCCACGGCGGCCATCACGGTCAGGATCACGCGCGGAATCGAAAAATAGAGGTAGCCGACGAACAGGCCGGTCAGCCCATAGGCAAAGGTCCAGCGCTCGCCAACGAGTGCATCGCCGATGTTGGCAAGCAGGCCATTGCGTCCGCCGAGCATGATGACCATGAAGCCGATCACCACGCCGGGGAACGCCAGCGGAAACGTCAGCATGGCCACCAGCATGGGCTTGCCCGGCACGGTGTGGCGCTGCAAAAACGTGCCCGAAATGCCGGCGATCACCAGCGTCGCAAACGTGACGAGCGCGGACAGCACCACGGTGACCAGCAGGCTGTGCAGGTACCGTGGGCTCGACAGCACGATCCAGTACACGCCCGCGCCCTGCTTGCCCGTCAGGCTGACCTCGATCAGGCGCGCCATCGGCAGGCAGAAGAACGCCAGGAATACCACGAGCGCTGGCAGCGCGAACAGGAAGAGGGCGGGGGAGCGTTGGGTCATGATCGAGGGTGGGCTGCGCGGACTTAGCGCACTTCCTTCAGGTACTGGTCGCTGAACGCCTTCTGCACCTGGGCCATCTTGCCGAAGTCCACGGGCTTGGCGCGTGCGTAGTCAGCGGCCGGCAAGAAGCGCGACTGCACCTCTGCTGGCATCGGCACGTTGCGCACCGGACGCAGGTAGGCGTTGGCCCACAGCGCCTGGCCTTGGTCGGACAGCACGAAATCCAGCACCTTGCGGCCGTTGTCGGCATGCGGCGCGTTGTTGACCAGGCTCATCACATACGGCACCACCAGCGAGCCTTCCTTCGGAATCACGAAGGCCACGTTGGCGCGGTCCTTGTACTTGGCGCGATAGGCGTTGAAGTCGTAGTCCAGCAGGATGGGGATTTCACCGGAGAGCACGCGCGCATAGGCGGTCTGCTTCGGCACGATGGGCTGGTTCTTCTGCAGGTCGCGGAAGAACTTGAAGGCCGGGCCGAAGTTGTCGAGCGTGCCGCCCAGGGCCTGGTTCACGGCCACGGCGCCCACATAGCCGACGAACGCGCTGGCCGGGTCGAGATAGCCGATCAGGCCCTTGTATTCGGGCTTGAGCAGGTCAGCCCACGACTGCGGCACGGGTTTGCCGCGCAGCGCATCCACGTTGACCATGAAGCCGAGCGTACCCGAGTGGATGGCGAACCAGTTGCCCTGCGGGTCCTTGAGACCGTCGGGGATGTCGTTGAAGTGCGCGGGCTTGTACGGCTGCGTCACGCCATCGGCCTTGGCCTGGATGCCGAAGGTCACGCCGAGGTAGGTCACGTCGGCCACGGGGGCGGCCTTCTCGGCCACGAGTTGCGCGAGCGACTGGCCCGAGTTCTTGTTGTCGTGCGGCACGGTGACGCCGGTCTTTTCCTTGATCGCGCGGATCTGCGCGGCCCAGTCGGCCCATTCCGGCGGGCAGTTGTAGCAGATGGCGGTCTGCGCGGCGGCGCCCTGGCTGAACGTGGCAGCAAGCGTGGCGGCGGATGCGGTGATGGCCAGCCAGCGCAGCGGGCGGCGCCAGAAGGATTGCGTCGACATGTAAGGCTCCCTGGTGAGGTATCGGATAACGGGGTGAGTCTGACGAAGGTGCGGCAACAGCGAACAAAAACTCGAAGTCAGGCGGGCGGACCGACGGTGCCATCGATACGCAGCGCATGCGGCAGCAGCAACGCGCTGTCATCGGCGCCGTTCTGGGTCATCTCTTCGATCCTGGCACCGGCGCCCTGATGGCCCAGGCGGCGCAGCAGGCGCGCAATGGCCTGGGCGCCGATATCGGCGTTGGGCTGCACGACGGTGGCCAATGGCGGCTCGACGAGCGCCCCGAGCGCGATGCCGTCGTAGCCGAGCACCGACACATCGCGCGGCACACGCAGGCCCAGGCGTTTCAGGTCGGAGATCACGCCGATGGCGAGCAGGTCGTTGGTGCAGAAGAATGCGGTAGGCGCGGAGGTGGTCCCCATCAGCGCGCGAATCTGGTCGGCGTTGCTGGCGGTGTGCGAAGGCAGGTTGACCGGTTCGAGCACCGGCAGGCCGTTGGCCTGCATCGCATCCTCGTAGCCGGCAAAGCGCTGCCGTGCACGGTCCGATGCGGTGAAGGCGCCTGACACGACAGCGATGCGCTGGTGCCCGGCGGCGATCAATGCCCGGACGCCTTCGGCGGCGCTGGTGCGGTTATCGACGGAGACGGAATGGCGCGGCTGCCCATTGGGTTGCCCATTCGCACGCATGGTCACCTGGTTGTAGGCCAGCACGTATGGCACGGCTTCCTGGTCGAGTTGATCGAGCACGTTGCTGTCGCAGGCATCGGCCACGGTCAGGACCATGCCATCGACGCGATGCCGCAACAGATATTCCACCCGCTCGCGCTCGCGTGCCGGATCGTAGTTGCTGGTCACCAGCATCAGGGAGTAGCCTGCGGACATTGCCGCTTCTTCGATGCCGCGCCAGCATTCGGCAAATACGGCGTTGTCGAGGGTGGGCAGCATCACGCCGATGATGCGCGTCTGCTGGGCGCGCAGCTTGGCACCGAGCAGGTTGGGGCGGAAGGACAGGCGCCGTGCGGCGTCATGCACGCGCTGGGCGGTGGCCTCGCGCACCAGTTGCGGATGGCTGAAGACGCGCGAGGCGGTGGCCAGCGATACCTTGGCAGCCAATGCCACATCGGCCAGGGTCACGCCATGGCCGGGTTCGGCCGAAGCAAGGCGGGGCGTGAGTGCGGCACGACGGGATGGCGGCATGGTTCCTCTCGGATCGATCGCTCGAACACTCAATGAAAACGTTTTCATTGAAGCGCCGAAAAATCAGGCGTCAAGGAATATCTGCGCTGCACTGCCGCAATTTGGTCAGTGCAGGCTCCCGCGCCTGTCATTGCCGCGCATTGTCACGGGCAGGTGTGACGGGACGATGACAGGCGGGAATTGGCGCGCCGCCGTTACTTCGTCTTGGGTGCCGCGCTGAACGTTTTGTTGGCGATCTTCCACACCCCGTCGATCTGCAGCAGATTCATGTAGTCAGTAAAGACCACTTCCGGATAATCGAGCACGATCTTGGCCGTGGCCGCATTGCCCACCACGTCGAAGCTCGCGATATGGCGGCGGCGCTGCGCCTCGTCCGGCTGCGGCTCACCCTGGAAGCGCTTCGAGAATTCCTCGACGGTCAGCGAGTGCAGGGCGCCGTCGCGGAAGGAAATGATGCGGGCGTCGGCGTGGAAAGCCGCGAAGATAAACTCGGCCCGGCCTGTGCGATGGGCTTCCAGGTATTGCTCCAGCGGGGCAAGGGCGGGAATGTGCTGCGAGGTGGCGGCGGGGTTGGTCATGCTTGTCTCCGGTTGGTCTGGGGTGGAACGGCCGATCATTGTATCCGTAAATTGTATGCAAAATAGTGGATGCGTCGACGGATGCTGGCTGGGCCACCCTCCCAAAGCAGTAGGCGGCAACACTCAAGTCGGGCTGGCGCATGCCGATAGATCAGCAGTGGGAGTGGCATCTGCCCACAGCTGATTCGTACAAGAACGATACCTAGCCTGTTTGAGCGCAAAGCCTTGTCACGACCTCTGACGCCCTCCATTGCCGATTGCCTCGAACACAAATTGCTGCGGCCGGTATTCCAGCCGATCGGCTCGCTCGTCACGGGCGATGTATTTGGTTACGAGGCACTGATCCGCGGCCCGGCAGGCTCGCCGCTGGAGAGCCCTATCGCGTTGTTCGCCGAAGCGGCGCGCGTGGGCAAACACGTTGCGCTGGAGCGGCTGGCTGCGCGTATCTCGATCCGCACGTTCATGGACCTCGGCCTGCCGGGCAAGCTGTTCCTGAACTACAGCGCGGATTCCCTCCGCGACATCGAAGACACGCGCGACGAGGTGCGCGTCTTCCTGCAGGGGCAGGGTCTGCCATCGGACCGCATCGTGCTGGAACTGACTGAACAGGCGCCGCTGGGGCCGATGGAAACACTGGCCAAGGCCGTGTTCTCGATCCGTAGCCGGGGCGCGCAGTTTGCGCTGGACGACTATGGCACCGGCCACGCCAGCCTGGGGCAGTGGATCGCCCTGAAACCGGACTATGTGAAGATTGCCCGCGTGATCATCGACGGCGTGGCATCGTCGCCGTTCCAGCGCGAGGCACTGCAGGCGCTATGCAAGCTGGCGCGGACATCGGGCACCCAATTGATTGCCGAAGGGATCGAACGAGAGGACGACCTCGTGGTCTGCCGCGATCTGGGCATCGACCTGGCGCAAGGTTACCTGCTGGCGAGACCGTCGCCGGAACCGCCGCTGACGTTGTCGGACGCGTCGCTGCGGGCGCTGCATCGGGGACGGTTGCGGTTGGCGAAGTAGGATCTGAATTTCGCCCCTCTCCCGCCTTGCGGGAGAGGGGCGCAAACAAAGATGGGAAGACAGGCTTCTACAACGCCGCAGGCGCCGAAGCCGCGGCCCCGCTCGCTTCCACTGGTTCGACCTCCACCTCCGAAGCCGGCACCGCCTCCACCACCTCACCCGGGTCCAGCGCCATGCCGTTGTCGGTGGCAACCGATGGCGACGAAGCCGGTGGCAACGCCTCCGCCTCGGTAGTCGGCAGCACAGGCCGCCGTGGCGTAGGTCTCGGCGCTGACACCGCTTCTTCAGCCTTCTTCGACGCGAACAGCTTCTGATACCAGCCGCGCACCGTATCGGTCAGTCCCGAATACCAGGTCCGCTGATCGACTTCCGCAAAGCGGGCGCGACCATCCACCACCCGTGCACGGATGGCGCGCTGATAGAAATCACCGACGATGGGTAGCGCGCTGTGGGCGCCCTGGCCCCAGTAGTCGCTGCGCAGCGTCACGCGGCTGTCGTTGAAGCCCACCCAGGCACCGGCCACGAGCTGCGGATGCATCAGGATGAACCAGCCGTCGGCGCTGTCCTGCGTGGTGCCGGTCTTGCCGGCCACGTCGGCGCGGATGCCGTAACGGCTGCGGATGGCCGTAGCCGTGCCCCGGTCCACCACGTCACGCATCACGTCGAGCAACGTATCGTTGGCCGTGGCCGACAGCGCGCGCTCTGGCGAGGCAGGCCGGAACTGCGCCAGCAGGTTGCCTTCGCGGTCCTCGATGCGCGTCAGCATCGACGGGGCGATGTACTGCCCGCCATTGGCGATGGTGCCGTAGGCCGACACCATTTCCCTGAGCGTGACCGGACTCGTTCCCAGCGCCAGTGACGGTACTTCTTCCAGCTTGCTGTCGCGCACGCCCATGGCGCGTGCCAACCGCGCCACGCGCTCCGGCCCGATGGTCTGCACGAGCTGCGCGGTGATGGTGTTCTTCGAATAGACCAGTCCGTCGCGCAGACTCATGGCGCGTCCCGTTGGCGGGGATTCGTCGGCAGGGCGCCAGATTTCGCCGCCGGCGAGTTTCATTTCCACGGGCTGGTCGATGAACGTTTCGTCGGGGCTTTCGCCGCGAGCGAACGCGGCGCCGTAGACAAACGGCTTGAACGTGGAACCGGGCTGGCGGCGCGCCTGTGCCACGTGGTCGAACGCGTCGACGCTGAAGTCGCGGCTGCCTACCCAGGCGCGGATCTCGCCCGTGGCTGGGTCCAGCGCCATGAAGCCCGCCTGCACGCGGGTCTTGGTCTGACGCAGTGTCTGCATGAATACGTTGTCGCGCATCAGGTGCTGCAGCACCTCGTCCTCGGGCTGCCCGGCCGCCACGGCGTTGCGGAACTCGGGGGTCTCGCGCACGAATGCCTGCACCAGTGCGCGGCTCTCCCCCCATCCTGCACGTGGTGCCCATGCGGCATTGGCAATCGATTGAAGCTGGTTGCCCTGACGTGCCACGGCCTGGTTGGCTGCCGCCTGGAGCCGCGAATCGATCGTCGTGCGGATGACCAGTCCGTCCGTATAGAGGTTGTAGTCGTGGCGGTCTGCCCACGCGATCAGCCATTTGCGCAGTTGCTGGGCAAAGTGCGCGGCCGGGCCCGGCTCCTCCACCTGGCGCTCGAAATCGATCCGCAGTGGCCGCTTGACGAGGATCGCGTAGCGTCCGGCGTCCAGCTTGCCGCGCTTGACCATCTGCCCGAGCACGACATTCCGGCGCTCCAGCGCGCGCTGGGGGTTCTGCACCGGGTTGTAGTAGCTGTTGCCCTTGAGCATGCCGATCAGCGTGGCGGCTTCAAGCACGTCGAGCTTGCGGGCGGACTTGTCGAAGTACGTGCGCGCGGCCATCTCGATGCCGAACGCGTTGTACAGGAACGGCACCGTGTTCAGGTACGTCTCCAGGATTTCTTCCTTGGAGTACAGCGCCTCGATCTTGAACGCGGTGATGGCTTCCTTGAGCTTGCGCGTCATGGTGGGCGCCCGCCCGATATCGTCCGGATACCGGTTGCGCGCCAGCTGCTGCGTGATGGTGGACCCGCCCTGACGGTCGCCCGAGAACGTGTGCAGCGCGGCGGAGGCCGTGCGGCGCCAGTCCAGCCCATGGTGCTGATAGAAGCGATGGTCCTCGGTGGCGATCAGTGCATCGACCACGTTGGGCGAGATATCGGCCAGGGTCACCCAGTCGCGATTCGCCCAGCGGTAAACCGCCAGTTCCTTGCCGTCGGCCGAGAGGACCTGGGCGGGCTGTTCGGACTTGGCCTTGCGGATATCGCTGATGCCCGGCGTGAACGGGATCAGGACGATGACATAAAGCAGGAACAGCGCCGGGATGGCAGCGACAGCCAGCAACGCGGTGCGCCGGGTAGGGCGGTGCAGGTGCTGGCGCAGCGGTGCGAGCCGTGGGGCGATATGGGTCTTGTAGAAATCCGGGCGCATCGAGGCAGGCAGGGCGGACGCGGGCAAAACGCCACGAAACCGTCAAATGCCTTTCACAGAAAGGCTGCATCGTACCAAACCGCGGATCGGGAAAACCCGTATGTTTTGGTGCGAAAAAACAACGAGACGCGGCTTTTCGATGTACTCGCACCAAAGTGCGGCCAGACCGTCACATGAATTTCACATTCGATTGAAACAATTCGCCTGCCCCCAACGGTCATCGTTTCGGAAAGTGACAGAAATGTAAGGTTCACGCAGCCGGGACGAGGCGGGGAAGCATCTCAATGTCTTAACAAAACGAGAAACTCACAGTGAAGAAAGCTCTATTTGCGCTGGCAGCTGCAGGCGCCTGCACCCTCTCCGGCGTGGCGTCGGCCCAGTCGGCTTCCAACGTGACGCTGTACGGTATCGTCGATGCTGGCGTCGAATTCGGCAACCACGTGACCCAGTCCAACGGCGCTGGCCAACCGGCCACCGTGGGCAATTCGGTCCGCATGAGCTCCGGCAACCTGTCGGGTTCGCGTTGGGGCCTGCGTGGTGCGGAAGACCTCGGCAACGGCCTGAAGGCGATCTTCACGCTGGAATCGGGTTTCGACATCGACACCGGTACGTCGGGCCAGGGCAGCCGCCTGTTCGGCCGCCAGGCTTTCGTCGGCCTGCAAGGCACGTTCGGCGCCGTGACCCTGGGTCGCCAGCAGAACTCGCTGTACGACCTGTTCGGCGCCTACGACCCGATGGCTGTCGGCCCGAAGTTCTCGCTGAATTCGGTTGACTCGGCCTTCAACGGCCGCGCCGACAACGCGCTGAAGTACACGGGCAAGTTCGGTGGCCTGACCACCACGGCCTTCTACAGCACGGGCCGCGACAACAACGGCGAAGTGCCGGGCGACTACAAGGCTGGCCGCAACTTCGGCGCCGGTGTGGCCTACGCCGCTGGTGGCTTCTCGGTGGGCACCGCCTACGACCAGTACCAGGGCGCCACGACGGCTGTCTCGGACAAGGCCGTCAAGCGCTGGGCCCTGGGCACGTCGTACGACTTCCAGGTAGCCAAGGTGTTCGCCGGCTATCGCTGGATGCGCGATGACGGCATCGCCAGCGCCACGACCGCTGCAACGCGCAACAACGTGTACTGGGTGGGCGGTCTGTACCGCGTGACGCCGGCCCTGTCGCTGACGGGTGCCGCGTACTACCAGGACACCAACAACAGCGACAACGATCCGTGGATGTTTGTGCTGTCGGCCGACTACGCGTTCTCGAAGCGTACCGACGCATACCTGAACATCGGCTACACGAAGAACAAGGGCAACGCCGCCCTGAGCATGAGCAGCTCGATCCCGGTTCAGGCAGGTTCGAACCAGACCGGCGCCGTGGTCGGCATCCGTCACCGCTTCTAAGCAGGAGACACCGGCAGACGGGGCCTTTCCCCCCGCCCCTGCCGGATAACAAACGCCCCTCACCCGACTTGGCGGGAAGAGGGGCGTTCTGTTTTGGGGGGCGCGTTCGCAGGGTCAGTTGGGCACGGCACCGTTGTCCGAGGCGCGCAGCCGCTCCAGCGAGCGCGTGAGCATTGCACCCTCCTCGGCATCCACCGTAGCGTGAAGCGTCTCTATGGCATGGTGCAGCCGGTCACGGTCAGGGCGCGACAGGTGGCGCGCGGTCTCCATCGCTTCCAGTTCCTTGTCCACACGCTTGGTCAGCTTGCGCACGAACTCGGGATCGAGCTGGCCCTGGCTCGCACCATGGGCGATGTGATAGATCAAGGCGGCCAGACCGTCGGCGGTGGTTTCCGTGCTGGCAGGAGGATTGCGTTTCATGGCGACTCCGTTTTGCTGGTCTGTTTCATTCTAGAGAGTCCACCGATGGAAAGACGTTGCGATGTGTTTCCGAAGTGGGGCGAATGTGGCGCCTGAGCCGCTACGCTTTCTTATTGCCGAAATATTTCATCACCAGAATGTCACGCAGCCGGTTCCGCAGTACAAGTCGGGAACCTCGGATGCGACCGCAGTCGCCTCGGACCGGCGTGGATGCCTTGTCGTTAAGCCACGGAAGCTCACGGTTGCAGACAGAAGCGCCGGGCATGGCGAGGACCTTTGTGTAGAGCGGGGAATCGGGCCGTCTTCAGGACGGCTCTTTTTATTTGGGGCACTGCAACAGCCTCGGGACGTTCCAGCGGGATCGACGAATGTAGTTGTTCCCGGACATGGTGCATTCGCTGAAGCCGTCAAAGACAACATCCACGCCTTGGCCACTAGAGAGTTGAATAGCTTCCGCCGCGAAGTGTCAATCCGGGTGGGCCTGTCAGGAATTTTGTGTGTAGGGCATAACATGTCGTT